>NZ_DDOI01000109.1:8268-10677 GCF_002341575.1 Marinobacter sp. UBA2498
CATTGCCTCTCGATATCGAAGCACCTCGAAAAACCAAAGGGCTCCTGCCAAGATAACTACCAGCGCCAGCATGTAACCGACATATCCTGAGCCAGAAGGACTCCGGACTTTAACTGCAGGCCGATTTGGCTTTGTTCCGGGCTTGATCAAAGCCCAAAATACGGAAAGCACATACAACCCGACAAGCATCGACCCCGGGGCAATAAATACTGCTGAAACACCAGCATGGATAATGGCCGCCGACACAGATGAGGTGAAAGCAACAAGATATAAGGCATTGCTGTACTTTTCCTCTCGAATATCGACAACTCTTGAAAATAGCGCTCTGAGCGCCACACTACAGAGTAAGACGATTGCTGCAATACAAATCCAACCATATTCTGCAGCCCACATAAGATACATGTTATGTGGATGAGCGAATTTGGGTGATGCCCGATAGCTTTCTGTCAATAGTTCGTGAGTCAGCCAAGATTGCGATCCCATGCCAAATGGAAAATTCTGCATGCTCATTTGCCAAGCCTCCAGCCACAGAGGTATGCGGCCAGAGCTGCCTCCCTTGATTCCTCGAACTTGAATTTCATCAAAAACTAAGCTTGGAACGACAATCGAGAAAAGAAACCAAATAATCAAACCATAGACTACGAATCTGACAGACAGTCTCAACCAAGGAAGCGCCGCCCTTCCGAAAAAGAACCACGCCAGAATGAGTCCAGCGAATAGACTAATAATGGATCCTCGAGATGAGGAAAGAAAGAGTATCCACCACCAAATCGCCCCAGTGGATGACACACCAAGTAGCCAAAGACGATTATCTTTCCAAGACACAGTTAATAAACAAAGGGGCAGGAGGGGCACGACCCAAGTCGCTATATGACTCCAATAGCGGATATTAACGAACCCCCACGGGATGACATGGTGTAAGCTGGAAAAACCATCACTAATGGCGAACAGATAAACAGTAATACTCATCGCAGCATAAAAAAAACAACTCACACCTGCTACAGTCACCAACCCATGAGCGACTTCTCGAGTGCGTCCCTGAGCCCTGATAACAAAACCGGCTACTCCAAAGGAGAGAAAATAGAGAGCATAAAAGACTGGCTCTACCAAATAGTAAGGTCCAGCAGCAAGCTGAAATGCTGCCAGGAGAAAACTGATACTCAAAGGGAGAAAAGGCCAGAACTCAGACAGCATTGAGACAATATTTTGTTGGCTTTGAACCCTCAGAATGCCTAGCACAATGAGTACGATCATAGAGAGCGCCAGTAAGAGACGCTGATCCGCATAAGAGCCAAAAACAGATGGCACGAAGTCAGCGAATAGGACAGCGCCAAATACCAGCAAAGGAGCCAAATAATAAAAAATGGCTTGACTAACTCTCCGACCTCTTCTGCTTTGCATCGATCTGCTCAGAGTATGTACCTCTAAAAGGAGCATATCCCTAAAAATCATCTCATACTAAATGTTCGGTTTCTGTTCTTAATGGCCTGTTGATTACGGGGAGGGAGCGCGAAAATTTAGTAAATCAACGACATTTCTATAATAGCTATTTTGCAACTCGAATTTCCCATATTAATTACAATTAAAAAGAAAAAACCCCGAACCCCGGGGTTTCTTCTTTTTAAACTATGCTCCAATAAGGAACATTAAAATTAAGAAGCAGGACAACCTGCAGGAGCCAAAGAACCATTGAACGCTGAAGCGCCGTTAGCAAGTGTTGCACAGGTCCAGCTGCCGTTAGCAGTGCGAGTCAGCACGACTTGTACAGGATTGATACCTGAGCTCACATTTCCATCAAGGGTCGCTGTAACAGTGCCGACACCGGTATCAGGGATAGTTACGACTGGAGCTGCACTCATAAGGTCAGAGTTTGTCCATCCCAGTTCAGCTTGATAAGTTGCTGGAGGATTAACAGTTGCATCAATCGCATTGGGAGCATTACCACGCATCAACTCTTCTTCGATAGCCGTCTTCAGAGACGAAACTTCACCGACAGCGCGGCTGATTTGTGACCGAGCAATATAGTCCTGGTATTGGGGAATCGCAATTGCAGCCAAAATACCAATGATCGCAACAACGATCATCAGTTCGATAAGGGTAAAACCTTTTTGGGCGTGGTTAATACGAATGTCCTTCATTTTTGACCTCTTCGTTAGTCGTTTCTCAACTCGGCATGGCCCGGGTCCGGCGGAGTATAACCCCGTGACCGGTTATTTGAGCCTACCGAAGCAGATGCATTAGCCGTGCCAGGCTTTATTGATCTAAAAAAATTAAAATTTATTACGCAAAAACCGTCAGTTAAGTAACCGATTGCCCTAGCATCACCATCCATCCGCTTATGGGCCCGCATGCTCTAAGACGTCAAATGGTGACAAATTTTGTCAGCGTGGGTTTTGGGCGTGCTCGGTT
>NZ_DDOI01000109.1:10780-14775 GCF_002341575.1 Marinobacter sp. UBA2498
TTTTTCTAACATCTGACACAAGCAGCTGAATGCACGCAGTCCTTTCCAAACGAGGGCTGGACATCTAAACTCACTGGAATTGACAAAACACCGGTTTCAGTAACTTAGGCTGCGCTTCTTACTTAATTTATGTCTACCAATAAAAGCAATATCACGCTTACGGGCCTTGCGAGGCGTTTCGTGGACGACGGGCTGTTGGATGAGACAACGGCAAAAGACGCCTTCCTTGAGGCTTCCCAGAACCGAATCCCTCTGATCACCTACCTTACCCAAAACAACCTGGCCGATAGCTCGAAGCTGGCGTTTTCCTCAGCTATGGAGTTCGGTGTATCGGTTCTGGATTTGTCTTCCTTTCTCCCGGAGATGATGCCGGAGAAGGTGGTGGACGAGAAGCTGGTGCGCAAACATAACGCCCTGCCTCTCTTTAAGAGGGGGAACCGACTGTTCATTGCGGTTTCTGACCCGACCAACATACAGGCCCTGGACGAAATCAAGTTCAACACAGGACTGAGCACTGACGCAGTATTGGTGGACGATGCCAAACTCCGGGAAGCCATCGACAAGTATCTCGAATCCCAGGACACCACCATGGGTGATCTGGACGACTCGGACCTTGAAGGGGTTGAAACCGAAGGCGGTGAACAGGAAGACGATGGCGCAGTTGTTGCCAGCGAGGTCGACGACGCTCCTATCGTCAAGTATGTAAACAAGATGTTGCTGGACGCCATTCGCGGCGGCGCCTCGGATGTCCACTTCGAGCCTTATGAAAAAGTCTATCGAGTTCGGTACCGCACTGACGGTATTTTGAAAGAGGTTTCCCGCCCCTCCATAAAGCTGGCGCCAAAGATTTCTGCACGAGTGAAGATTATGGCCCAGCTCGACATCTCCGAACGGCGGGTACCCCAGGATGGCCGGATCAAGATGAAGCTGTCCAAGACCAAGGCCATTGATTTCCGGGTGAACACGCTGCCCACGCTATGGGGCGAAAAGATAGTTCTCCGAATTCTAGACCCAAGCCAGGCAAAACTGGGCATTGATGTACTCGGATATGAGGAAGATCAGAAAAAGCTTTACATGGACGCGCTCGCACAGCCTCAGGGCATGATCCTCGTTACTGGTCCAACTGGGTCAGGCAAAACTGTCTCCCTTTATACCGGCCTGAATATTCTGAACACCCCAGGCATTAACATTTCGACTGCAGAAGACCCGGCGGAAATTAACCTGGAGGGTATTAACCAGGTTAACGTAAACACCCGGGTCGGTCTGGGCTTTGCCGAGGCGTTGCGAGCCTTCCTCCGGCAAGATCCGGATGTGATCATGGTGGGTGAGATCCGGGATCTTGAAACAGCGAACATTGCCATCAAGGCGGCCCAAACAGGTCACCTAGTTCTATCTACCCTGCACACCAACAGCGCCGCAGAAACGCTCACGCGGATGATGAACATGGGCGTGCCCTCGTTCAACATTGCCACGTCGGTAAGCCTGATCATTGCCCAGCGTCTTGGCAGGCGGCTCTGTAATGCCTGCAAGCAGACCTTCGATGTTCCCAAAGAGGTGCTGGTAGAGGAAGGGTTCACAGAGGAACAAATTGATACAGGCTTCACGTTGTACCGTCCCAAGGGCTGTGATAAATGCAATGGAGGATATAAAGGCCGCGTCGGTATTTACGAAGTGGTCAAGATTACCGACGAGCTGGCAAACATGATTATGGAAGAGGCCAGCTCCATCAAAATTGCAAAACAGGCTCAGGCAGAAGGCTTCCGTACGCTGCGACAATCCGCTCTTCGCAAAGTGATTGAGGGGGTTACCAGTCTTGAGGAAGCCAATCGCGTGACGAAGGATTAAGCATGGCAGAGAAAGCACAGAAGCTGGAATCGTATGTTTGGGAAGGAAAGGACCGGAAGGGCAACAAGTCCAAGGGTGAGCTGACCGGCTCCAACCTTGCGCTTGTGAAGGCCCAACTGCGAAAGCAAGGCATCACCCCCGACAAGGTGAAGAAGAAGCCCAAACCGCTCTTCGGCGGCAGCAAGAAGGTAACGCCTTTCGACATCGCTATGCTGACGCGTCAGTTGGCGACTATGATGAAGGCCGGTGTCCCGCTCGTACAAAGCTTTGACATTGTTGCTGACGGACTTGAAAACAAAGGACTACAAGAGCTGGTGATGAGCATTCGGAATGACATTTCCTCGGGCACCAGCTTTGCAGGAGCACTGCGAAAACACCCGAAGTATTTTGATGATCTTTATTGCAACCTGGTTGATTCCGGCGAGAAAGCTGGTGCACTGGAGCAAATGCTGGATCGAATTGCGACCTATCTTGAAAAGACCGAACTTCTCAAGAAAAAAGTCAAGAAAGCAATGACTTATCCAATTGCAGTTATCGTTGTCGCAATCGTCGTGACTGCAATATTGCTGGTGAAAGTCGTTCCCCAATTCGAGAGTTTGTTCCAAGGCTTTGGCGCTGAACTTCCGGTATTCACACAGATGGTAGTTAACTTATCCGAATGGCTCCAAAGCTGGTGGTTTATTGTTTTGCTGAGCATCGTCGGATCGATTTTTCTATTTAAGGAAGCCAAGCGCCGCTCTCAGAAATTTTCAGACTTGGTAGATAAATACGTTCTGAAATTACCTGTTGTGGGAGAAATACTCGACAAATCCGCAGTAGCAAAATTCGGTCGAGTTCTCTCAACTACCTTTGCTGCCGGCGTCCCACTGGTAGACGCCCTTGATTCTGTAGCCGGTGCAACCGGTAACGCTGTTTACCGTGATGCGATTGACCGAATCAAAAACGACGTTTCCAGCGGTACCCAACTGCAGGCTTCCATGCGCCAACAGGATGTCTTTCCTGTGATGGCCGTCCAGCTCACGGCGATCGGCGAAGAATCGGGTAACCTCGACGAAATGCTCGCTAAGGTTGCTGAGCATTACGAGGCTGTAGTCGATGATATGGTCGATAACCTCACAGCCCTGATGGAACCAATGATCATGGCGGTCCTGGGCGTTCTGGTGGGCGGCTTGATCATCGCCATGTATCTGCCAATCTTCCAGATGGGCCAGGTTGTTGGCTAAACTCTTGGCCCCAACGCTCCGCTAGACTTCATGTGGGGTCAGAAGAAAGCATTCTTCTGGCTCCGAGTTCGCCCGCCTGATTCTCGGATAGTAAATGATTACTCTCGACGCTTTTCTCGCCACTCCCTGGCTTGTTTTTCTTTCCGTCACCCTCGTATCCCTCTGCATCGGCAGCTTCCTGAATGTTGTCATTCTGAGGCTACCTAAAATGATGCATCAGGACTGGCGCTGCCAGTGCGAGGAATTCCTTGAGCTGCCGGAGAAGCAGCGTAAGCAGGAAGAGCGGATTACGCTCTCCAAACCGGCTTCCACCTGCCCT
Source organism: Marinobacter sp. UBA2498 (assembly GCF_002341575.1). Taxonomy (NCBI): domain Bacteria; kingdom Pseudomonadati; phylum Pseudomonadota; class Gammaproteobacteria; order Pseudomonadales; family Marinobacteraceae; genus Marinobacter; species Marinobacter sp. UBA2498. Next base: position 14,168 of record NZ_DDOI01000109.1, read on the forward strand.
TCCTGCGGCCATGGCATTCGGGCATGGGAAAATATTCCGGTGGTCAGCTGGCTGGTTCTTCGGGGCAAATGCGCCTCGTGCAAGGCGCCCATTTCGCCCCGTTATCCGATCATTGAGGCCGTTACCGCGATTTTCTCGGTGGTGACCATTGCTGTCATCGGACAGAACGAGTCGGCGCTTTGGGCCCTTGTACTGGTTTGGTCTCTGGTGGCGCTGACGGTTATTGATTTCGATACCCAGCTTCTGCCAGACAGCATTACCTTACCCCTGATGTGGTTGGGCCTGGTGCTGAATTATTTTGGTGTGCTCACGGACTTCAACAGTGCCTTTTGGGGTGCGGTGGCCGGGTATCTCTCGCTTTGGTCGGTTTATTGGCTGTTCAAGCTGGTTACCGGTAAGGAAGGCATGGGGCATGGTGATTTTAAGCTGCTTGCTGCGCTGGGTGCCTGGCTGGGATGGCAGTTGTTGCCGGCGGTGATTTTGCTTTCCTCGGTGGTTGGGGCGGTTGTGGGTATTAGCCTGATGGTGTTCAGGAAGCATGGGCGGGAGGTGCCGATTCCGTTTGGGCCTTACCTGGCGACGGCGGGGTTGATTTGTTTGTGGTTTGG
>NZ_DDOI01000109.1:14906-15575 GCF_002341575.1 Marinobacter sp. UBA2498
ACCGGCGGGATTGGTTCCGGAAAATCCACTGTGGCTCGCCTGTTCGGTAACCTTGGCGTGCACTGGGTGGATGCCGATGATGTTGCCCGGGAGGTGGTTGAGCCCGGTACGCCAGCGCTTGCTGAGATTGCAAAGCACTTTGGGGAGGAGATTCTCACGCCCGAGGGTGCATTGGATCGTGCGCAGCTTCGCGCAATTGTCTTTCAGGAGCCGGAAGAGCGGGCCTGGCTGGAGTCGCTGTTGCATCCAATCATCCGCGAGGAATTGATTCGGCAGTTGAACCCGGAGAACTACCAGCTTCCCTACGTGCTTTTGGTTTCCCCTCTTCTTCTCGAGACCGACCAGCACGAACTGGTTGACCGCATTATCGTGATCGACGTGCCCAAGGACGTTCAACTTGAACGCACCATGGCTCGTGACACCAACTCTCGAGAACAGGTTGAACGGATCATTGCGGCTCAGATGTCGCGCGAAGATCGGCTGGCGCGGGCGGATGAGGTGATTGATAATGACCGCCCTCTGGATGATGTAACGCGTCAGGTGCGGGAACTGCATGAGCGGTTGTTGGTGGACTTTGGCTGATCGGTTTTTCCGCTATCGTCTTGCAGGTCTGGCGGCTGCACTCACTCTCACATTGTCTTCTCCAAGCCACAGCATCGAGCCGGTGTT
>NZ_DDOI01000109.1:15689-18969 GCF_002341575.1 Marinobacter sp. UBA2498
ACAGCATCGAGCCGGTGTTTGAGCTTCGGGAACGGTCTGTTTCAGAGATTCTGGCGCCTGATCAGCTCCCGCTCGGGTTCTATACCTTTGAGCCGGATGAATACTGGGCCGATCCCAGGGATTCCTACTGGCTGAAATTCAGCAACTGGGTGCTCCGGCAGGAGCGCCTTCACGGGCAGACCGTACAATCTGTTGGCCAATGGGCAGACCGTACCTTGTCCGGCAGTGATCATAGCCTGCCCAATAATGAGAGCTATCTTCGTATCGGTTTTGCGACGGAATCTGAATATGGAGACCCGGCGCAGTTTGAGCCGGAGGCCAGGTTCCGGCTGGATATTCCTACCACGAAGCGCAAGCTGAGACTGGTTATCGAGAGCGAAAGCGAGGAGCTGATTCCCCTGAGCGAGCGCCAGCGGGACCGGCAGCTAACCGAGCCGGAGCGCTCCGACACGGAAGCCACAGGTGCACTGCGTTACCTGACCCAGATTGGTGACGCCATCAACTTTTCCAACGACGTGGGTGTGCGCCTGCGACTGCCTCCAGACGCGTTCTGGCGGGCAACGGCTGAGAAACGTTGGCGGCTGGACGACAAGTGGATTCTGAACGCTCAGCAACGGTTTTATTATTTTCATCAGGATGGCTGGGGCGAGCGAACCTGGATTGGCGTTGGGCGCCCGGTGGGCAATGACTGGTATTTTCACTCGTCTTCAGAACTGGAGTGGGTTCACAACGACAAGGAATTTGTTGCGGCTCAGATATTCAGCATGCGTAAGCGCATGAATAACCGCTTGATTGTAACGCCCCGGCTGGGTGTGCTTGGGGAAAGCAAACCTTCCTGGCGCACCACATCAGCATTCGGCGATCTCACGTTCCGCTACCGTCTACACAGCAACTGGCTCTATGCGGAGCTGATTCCAGCACTGGAATTCCCCCGGGAGGAGAGCTTCAAAGACCGTGCTTCTGTGGTGTTTCGGGTGGAAATGTTTTTCTCCGGTATCATTGAGGATGATCGTTTGTAATGCCAAGACACCCCTCGAAACCCGCGACCGAGGCCCTTACTCTCACGCCTATCGCCATTACCCGCTCATGCTTTCAGGACAAGTTCGGGGTGCCTCGCCAGCCGGGGTTGACCCGTCATGCCCGGGCCGAGCTGATTATCCAGCCACCGTTTGACCGGGAAGATGCCTTCCGTGGGCTGGAGACCGCCAGCCACCTTTGGCTGACCTTTCAGTTTCACGAGGCGGTGCGGGCAGACTGGCGGCCCGTGGTGCGCCCTCCCCGCCTGGGCGGCAATCGCAAGATGGGTGTGTTTGCCAGCCGGTCTCCGTTTCGCCCAAACAGCCTCGGCCTCTCGGTCGTTCGCAATGAGGGATTGGTGCGCAAAGATGGACAACTCATTCTCCGCATCAGTGATCATGACCTCATCGAGGGCACACCGATACTGGATATCAAACCCTACCTGCCATTTGCCGATTCAGTTCCTGAAGCGACATTGGGCTGGGCAGACTCGCCACCCACGGAAAAACTCGACGTGGTTTTTCTGCCGGAAGCGGAGGCCCAGATTGGCAAGCTGTCACCCGAAGAGTATCCGGAACTGCGAGCGCTGATCGAGGATGTGGTGGCTTACGATCCACGCCCCTCCTTTCGCAGAGGACGGGAAGAAGAGCGCATTTACGGAGCGCATCTGTACGATTTGAACGTGCGATTCCGATTCGTGAATGATCATTCACGGAAACGTGTCGAAGTGCTGACGGTCTGTTAAACTGCTTTTGGTGATTTTGTAGTCGACACAGGGAATATGTGCCTTGCCTTCAAAGCGGTTCTTCAAACGATTGGGAATACGACCACTGGCGGCAAGGTTGCTCGCCTACGTATTGCTGTTCAGCCTTTTTCTGTCTCTGGTGGCAACGGGCGTTCAGCTGATCGGAGAATTCGAGCGGCGCAAGAACGATCTGCTGAATGACCAGACACGGGCCGCGGAGTTGGTTTCCGGAAGCATGAGCAACAACATCTGGCTGATGAATTTCAGCGAGGTGGCCAACAGCCTGGATGATATGAAAGCAGTGCCCGCTGTCCAGTACGGGCGGGTGGTGACCAGCACCGGCGAAACCTTCAGCACCGGCACTTACCCTGAGGGCCGGGTCATATCGCAGACCTTTCCACTGGTTTTCGACCGCTCCAACAACCGCAGTCCTGAAAACGTTGGCACGCTCACCGTCACCTCCTCCATAGACCAGATCTACACAGACCTGCGTAACCGCGCGTTCCTGAACCTTTTGTTTCAATCCATTGTTGTCATGCTGGGCACCCTGGGCTTGCTGGTGATCGTTCGTTTAACGCTTACCCGGCACCTGGAATCCATGGCCGATTACGCCGCCCGGCTGAATCTCGACGCGCTGGTAGACCCGCTGGAGCTCAAGCGCAAACCCCGAAAAACGCCAGATGAACTCTCGGAGCTGGAGCAGGCGCTTAACAAGATGCGCCTGCAAATCCTAGAGGACACCCGCTCCTTGCGCCAAACCACGATCCAGTCCCAGGGTGAGCGGGACGAGGCGGTTCGCGCCAACCACGCCAAGAACCAGTTCCTCGCGAATGTCAGCCACGAACTGCGCATTCCGCTGCAGTCGGTGCTGGGCTACGCCAACCTGCTCACCGATACGCCGCTGGATCAGGAGCAGCGGGAATACGTGCTGACCCTGTTGAGCGCCTCGGAAAGCCTCTCGGCCATCATCAACGACCTGCTGGATATCTCCAGCATGGAAGCGGGCAAACTGGTACTTGAAGACATTCCCTTTGACCTTCGGGAAACCCTCAATGACCTGGTGCACATGCTTGGCTCTCGAGCCCGGGAGAAAGGCCTCGCACTGGAGCTTCGGATCGACGAAAACCTGCCCTGGGCGCTGAAGGGCGACCCGGTTCGCATTCGCCAGATATTGCTGAACCTTACGTCCAACGCTATCAAGTTTACCGATTCTGGCCATGTGCTGATCAGTATCGAGGTGTTGGGCCGCCGGGATGACAAGGCTCGCCTGCGTATTGCGGTGGAAGATACCGGCGTAGGGATCAACCCGGAAGATGTTCCCCTGATTTATGAGCCCTACGTGCAGCTGGGCCAGCAGTTCCAGCGCCAGTTACCGGGTGCCGGCCTGGGCCTGACCATTTGCCGCCAGTTGGTCGGCCTGATGGACGGCTCCATGGATCTGGAAAGCCGGCCCGGCGAGGGCTCTACCTTCTGGATGGAACTGACCCTGCCCGTGGCCCCGGAGAACGCCGCCCGGGT
>NZ_DDOI01000109.1:18992-20767 GCF_002341575.1 Marinobacter sp. UBA2498
GCCGCCCGGGTTCGGCCGGATACCCGGATGGTGAAAAACCGCCGGATTCTGGTGGTGGATTCCTACGAGCTGTCCCGCAAGATCACCCTGGAGATGCTGTCCCGCCACGAGGTGCACATTGAGGCGGTGAAATCCGCCGGCGAGGCGCTGACGTCCCTGCGCACCGCGTTTGATGGCCAGCAGCCGTTCGACGCCATCATCCTGGATGGGTTTGTACCGGATATGGACAGCGACCTGCTGTGCCGGCAGATTCGCAGCAATCCGTTGTGGTCCGATATGCGCCTGCTGATTCTGTCATCCAACCCGCAACGGGGCGACGCCGAACATTTCCGGCAGGCAGGTGCCGATGCCTTCCTGAGCAAATCGCTGCGGGAATCCTGCCTGACGCCAATTCTGAACCAGTTGTTTGCCGATGCCGCCAAACAGGAACGGCGTTTCCTGACCCGGTTTTCCCTGCAGGCGGTTACCGATACCGCCAGGCGCCGGGAACTTCCCTGTGGCCGGATGAAGGTGTTGCTGGTGGAAGACAACCCGGTCAACCGTACCCTGACCCGCCGCCTGCTGGAGAAACTCGGTTGTGACGTGATGACCGCCAACGATGGCGAGGCTGCCGCCAGCCTGTGGCAATGGCATCCCTTCGACCTGGTGTTCATGGACTGTGTGATGCCCCGCGTGGACGGTTTCGAAGCCACCCGACGCCTGCGGGAGTGGGAAAAAACCCACAACCGCGCGCCCATCCCCGTGGTCGCTCTGACCGCCAGTGCCATGGAAGAGGACGAGGAACGCTGCCGCCGGTGCGGGATGGATTCTTTTGTTGCCAAGCCTGTCAATATTGAAATGTTGCGGGCAGTACTGGAACAATATTGTCAGGCGTCTGCTGCCTCCTGAAAGCTGTTTTCTAAAATCAGGGCACAGACATCCAGACACGTTTCCACTACCCGAAGGCAACCATGAACGTTGAATGCCCAACCTGTAAAAAGTCCGTGGAATGGACCGAGACCAACCCCTGGCGCCCTTTCTGTTCCGAGCGCTGCAAACTGATCGATCTGGGGGCCTGGGCCAACGAGGAATACCGGGTACCCGCAGAGAACGCTTCACCGGAAGATCTGGACCAGGGCGGCGATACCACCCGGCACTGACCTGCGAAAAATGAAAGTTAACGGGGACTTACCGGCATTTAAGTTGAGTGGCCCGGAACACCCCGTTAACATACCGGCAATTCTGCTAAAAACGTAACGAAGGTGCACATATATGAAAGCGTCCCGGATTTCCCTGATGATTCTCTCACTGGCTGCCGCGCCTGCCTTTGCAGGGGATGTCGACCTCAGCCTCACCAACGATTCGGTGAAGGGCCAGGTAAATTTCTTCGGCACCAACAACGACCTCCAGCTTGGCACCGGTTACACCTACCGCGAAGGTGGCCGCGATATTTTCAACGTTGATTTCCATGCCCAGGGCCGCACGGCAATCGGCAACCTGCCCACCACAGCCGGCATCGGCATGAGGGGTATCTATTGGGATCAAAGCCGCGCCGATGGCGGTGCTGTCGGTCTTGGCGGTTTTGCGACCGTCAATATCCCGGATGTCCCTGGCCTGTCGTTCACCGGTGGCCTGCACTACGCCCCCAGCATTCTCTCGTTTGGCGATTCCGATGATATGACCAGCCTTGAGCTGCGTGGTAGCTATCGGGTTATCCGCAACGCAGAGGTTTTTGCTGGCTACCGTTACCTGAACACGGATATCGAGAATTCCTCACGAGACGTCAATCTCGATGA
>NZ_DDOI01000109.1:20981-28028 GCF_002341575.1 Marinobacter sp. UBA2498
CTTTCGTGCTTTTCCTCACGCTTTCCCGAGAATCCGACTGTTAGACTGTCTGCCTGTATTTTCTGCACGGATAGCCAGGCATGCGATTCACACTCGGTTTACTCCTCTCCTCGACTCTGGTGCTCACCGCGGGATGCGGAAGTGGCGAAGATGCCATTGCCGGCGCAGCCGGACAGCCCAATGACTTCGCGGGAAACAAGAACCCGGTCGATGATTTCAGTTCCGGCAGCACCGGCGATTCCTCGAACACAGGCGGCCTGGCCAGCAATGAAGTCCGGGTAACCATGGAAGTACCGGGTGGTGTCACCAGCGACGGCGAGCCTACCCGCCGCAACCTGAGAATCGTGCAACCGGACAGGGTGAGTGTTTACTACACCAACCCGGCCTTGCAGAACCTGGGCGAGCCTCCCATTTCCAGCCGCACCGACAGCGAAGGTTTCACCATTATCGAATTCACAGAAGGCCTGCCCCTTGGACCGGATGTGATTATCGATGCCAGTTATGGCAACACCCGAATGCGAGCCCTGGCCGCCGATGCTGACCGGGATGTGAAGGTGAATCCCTTCTCCGAGTACCTGGTGCGCAATACGCTCAGCAGCTACACCGCCGGCGAGTTCCAGACCATTATGGATTGCGTTGCCGATGAGGGCGGCGAGCCGTGCCTGAACAAGTATGTGTGGTCTACCCTGGCCGACCAGGTGCACGACTTTGAAATTGAGATTCCTTCCAATGTTGGCCTCGGCGGTGCCCTGGATATTCTCGAAGATCGGGGAGACTTTGCCCGTTACGTGAGCGCAATGGCCGACTACGCGGTGCTCGATGAGACGTCCTCGGGAAAGATAAGCGCCAGTTCCGCAGACTATAATTCGGTATTCCTGGGCATCGAGTTGGGGCAGACCTTTCTCGAGTCTACCCTGAGCGGGTCCGGACAATGGGGTGTTCGAACGGCCCAGGAAGAGGTGCTGACCGATGATAATGGCACCGGCTATGTCTATCCGGCTCTCACCCTGACCAGCTTTGATGCCTTCAACATCCGAGTGACCTCTCTGGCCAACGATATTCCATACGATCGCGAGGCTCTGATTCACCAGGCGGGAAACGACTTCTTCGTGCGGGGCTCTGAATACTGGGAACGGAACACTCATTCTTCATCCCCCGGAGCAGCCACGCTGTTGGAAGACACCCGCCTGCTGGCAGGCCGGGCCCTGTATCAGAGCATTACCGGCCGGGGCAGCTCGAAAATTATTGGCTGGACTCGCAATCCCTACTATCTGGACGCCTTCACAAGCGCGCCTGAGGATGAAACCACTGGGCCCGACCGGGTGATCAGCGGCTATTTCAGCGCTGGCAAAGCGATCGAGCTGGAAGCAGACGGCGACCAGTTGCGGCGGCTGGGTACTCTGGAGGATCAGTATCTGTCAGTTCTTGAGGTCAACCTCCTCAGAAAGGAGGGATTCGACGCCGACAGTCTGAATGGCCGCGACTACAACATGCTGTATCTTGGAACCCGATTCAGCGACGAGACAACGCCTCTCACCATCGAAACAGGCGTTGGCCAATGGCAGATTTCTGGCGGTACAGTTAACCAATCCCAGAGCTTTACGTCATTACAACGAGACAGTTCAGGCACTGTCTCGACGGACTCCAGCGGTACCCGAGCAGAATCCTGGACCCTGAGCAACCGAACCTCGCGGCTCAGCAACGGGGATGTGGATATCGGACGACTGAACCTTGACATCACCACCGCTTCCGGTGATTTCCAGCAGCCAGATATTGGTGTCGGTGCCAGCACCCCGGATGGCACCCTGATGGCATTCAACCTGGACGATAGTCCCTTGGGCGACGGTATCCTGATTGCCGCGGAACAAACCGCGAACACCGCACCGGCTTCGGGACAGTTCAGGCTTCAGGGCGTGGCCCTGGCCCTGACATCGCAGACGAACCGCCTCCGACATTTTGACAATGCCCTGCTGACCATCGAATCCTCAAGCTCGGCAACACTCTCGCCGACTTCGCTGACCAGCACCCATTCCGTTGATGACGAGACCGTGACAAAACCTGCGCTGGAGAGCCTGGCGGACATCGACCTGGCGCTCAGCCAACTGGGCGACGGGAGGGTAGAGTTCACCTCAGGCAACCTTGTGCTTGAGGGTTTTCACACCGCCAGTCAGGACCAGTTCTATTTGCGTTTCCGATCCACATGGGGTGGTGAGGAACAGATCGGTTTGCTTGTTGCAACACGACTGCCCTGACGGCAGTGGCATCCGACAAAACCCAACTGGCAAACGCTCTCGTATAACCTGTTATAATCATTGCTATATCGATTGAAACGAGAGGTTTTATGTCTGCGGGTAAACGGGCCATCATACTGATGCTCCCCCTGATTGCATTTGCGATCGGCGGTGGCTTTTATACGCCACAGGCCAGTATTGACCGGATCAACTCCGATAACACAGGCTCCGAACCCGCACTGTCTTCTCTGCCCCCGCTCCCAAGTTGGGCCAACGACGACTTGCCGGATTTTTCTCAGTATCAGGACACCACGGAGAAAAAGGCCGCGTTCTTCTCGTTTCTTTACCCACGGATTGTTCTGGCCAACTCCCGGATTCTGATTGAGCGCGACTACCTGGATAGCCTCGCTGCGAAAGAGACATTGACCAGCAAAGAGTATGATTGGCTGGCCCAACAGTCTGAGCGATTAAGGGTAGATGCCGAGCCCGGCAGCGACGAGCAGTTTGCCCTGCTACGCATGCGCCTCGATGTGATTCCTCCGTCTCTGATCCTGGCACAGGCCGCCAATGAATCCGCCTGGGGCACCTCCCGATTTGCCACGAAAGGTAATAACCTTTTTGGGCAGTGGTGCTTTTCAAAAGGTTGCGGGCTTGTTCCCCGCGGCCGGGCAGAGGGCGCGAGCCATGAGGTGGCCAAGTTCTCCTCACCCTATCGGTCGGTTCGTGCGTACATACAGAACCTGAATCGCCACCCGACCTATCAGTTGTTGCGAGACGTCCGGCTCGAAGACCGCCGTGATAATGCCCCTCTCTCAGGCCTGGAGCTTGCAGAGGGTCTGCTTGGCTACTCCGAGCGCGGAGAAGAATACATTGAAGAGATCCGGGCAATGATTCACTACAACAACCTGGAGTTTTACGACGACGATTTCCGCAGCGTGGTTAGAAACCTCGAACCCGGCAGCCTCGAACAGCTGGCTTCTACCGAAGCGGAAACCGGTTTGCTACCCCGCCAATCATCACTGAAAACCAACCCGGCTGAAGGTTAGAGACTCCACCCCATGCTCGATTTTCTTCCCGCGCCGCTGAAGGGGACTTTGGCGGCCCTTCTCATCCTGTGTAATACGTTGGTGCTGATTCCGTTTCTTCTCGCAGTCGCCCTGCTTAAACTCGTTCTGCCCATTACCGCCGTACGCAAGGGCTGCACGGTGATCCTCAACACCATCGCGTGGCTCTGGATTGGCTTCAACAATCTTCTGATGGATCTTCTGCACAAGGTCGACTGGGATGTGCGGGGCGTGGAAAATCTCAGCCGGAAGCACTGGTATTTTGTCACCTGCAACCATCAGAGCTGGGCCGACATTCCCGCCATTCAGTATGTGCTGAACAGCCGGATCCCCCTGCTGAAGTTCTTCCTGAAGCGACAACTGATCTGGGTGCCATTACTCGGGGTTGCCTGGTGGGCGCTGGATTTTCCCTTTATGCACCGCCATACCAAAGAGCAGATCGCCAAACGCCCGGAGCTGAAGGGGAAGGATGTGGAGGCCACCCAGGCTGCCTGCGAGAAGTTTCGCTACACGCCGGTGACCATCTTCAACTTCATGGAGGGCACCCGGTTTACACCCGAGAAGCATGATCGCCAGAACTCACCCTACAAGCACCTGTTGAAACCAAGAGCAGGCGGAACGGCTTTTGTACTGGGCGCGATGGGCGACATGATTCACACCATGCTGGATGTCACGATCGTGTATCCCGACGGCAGGGCCGGCTTTTGGGATTACCTTTGCGGGCGAATCCGAAGGATTACTATTGACGTGCGGACGCGGGAAATTTCAGGCGAGTTTCTGGGAATGGATTACGAAAACAACCGGGAGACCCGGATTGCGTTCCAGCGCTGGGTGGGTGAGATTTGGGCCGAAAAAGATGCGCGAATCGATGAGCTTAAAGCAGCCCAAGCTCCCGGGCCCGGACAATAGCCTGGGTTCGGGATTTCACTTCCAGCTTGGCATTGATTCGACGCGCGTGGGTTTTCACCGTGTGCAGGGAAATATGCAGCTTGTCAGCTATTTCCTGGTTTGAAAGCCCTTTTGCAATCAGCTCAAGCACGCCCTGCTCCCGCTCACTGATGGGTTCTGCCAGGGTGTCCAGGGTACCAGCGACCTCACGCAGCTCGAACACCTCGCCCAGCGCCTCTTTAAACGCACTCTCGGGAAGCTGACCAAAGCCCTTCGTCATTAGCTCCTGCAATTCGTTCCTGAGCTCCCGGAACGGACTGATGAAGTGCTCTGCAGCAGCCTCATTGACGACAGTAGACAGAATCTTCAGGGCAACCACCGGTCCCTTTTCATCCAGAACGATCACAGCCTCAAGCAAGCGCATGTGGAGCTCTACGCCCCATGGAATGGCTCCCTCATATCGTTCACGGATACCCTGGAGTGTTTCCCGGGCTTTTATCAGATCACCGCGGGCCAGGTCGACCCGAACCTGAAGGCAGTCCAGCAAGCCCGGCATCATGGGGAAAAGCTCCGGTACGCAGCCCGCTTCCCGGTAAGGAGCAAGCTTTCGAACCGCCTGATCGGCACTGTCGATCTGATTCTGCGACAACCAGCAGTTGGCTTTCAGGGCCTCGAGAACAGGTACGAACAGGGATTCGTCGACTTGCCAGGAATGCATGGTACGCTCGGCCCGACCAATCCAGACAAACGCATCCTCCAATCGCCCCTGGGCCCGACACATCAAGACACGAATGGTCATCGCCAGCAGCAGTCCAAGATCCCTGGTCTGTTCAGCATGTCGCCCACAGGTGACCAACAGGCGATCTGCTTCCGCTTCACGGCCCTGATGCCAAAGCACAAGCACCAGATTCAGTTGCAGGCGGGTTTCACCAATCCGGGCAGGACGCGAGAGCTCCTGCATGGCGGTATCGAGACCGGTGCGCAACAATTGCTCTGCATGTTTCAGGGCGCCTTTGCCCAGTTCGATCCGGGCATGGGCATAAACCGCCAGTGCTTCCGAACCGGAATCGCCCGCTTCTCTTGCCAGTCTCGACGCAGCCCGGTTTGCTTCCCGGGCCTCCGGGAATCGACCCGCGGCGCACAATGCACTGGAACGGACCATCTGCGTGACAAGCTGGCCCTGAGTACTGAGTTCCCCGTCAGCCAGGGCCTCATCAGCCATGTCCAAAGCCGGCCCAACACTGCCCTCGCCCCGCAGGATAAACGCTTTCAAGGCACGAATCCGTGCAGCCTGCTCCTGTCGGTCGGTCACAGCCAGACCATCAATCAGCGCTCGAGCCTGGCGGAACTGGCCGCTAATTGCATGAACCCAGCTATAGACAATTCTGAGACGCACGCTTCGTTCCAGGAGCTGGGCCGGCAGACTCTTTCGAAGGCGCAGGAGCGATGCGGTATCCTGACCCAACAGCAAAGCCTCTGATCCCTCAGCGGCTATGCGGATGACTTCCTCGGCATCTCCAGACAGTAGCGCGTATTTCAATGCTTCCGGGAACTGGTCGCGCACGCCAAACCATCGGCTCGCCTGCAGCATCCGCTCCGAATAACCGGCCATTACGGGCGACTTCAGCCATTCCTGCAACAACGGGTTTACACGGAACCAGCGACCACGGCCCGGCATCGGCTTCAGGGGCAGCCCCCGCTCGGCAGCCTGAGAGGGAACAAAGCCAGCTTCAGGCAGGAGTCGCTCAAGCGCCAGGAACAGTTCATCGGAGCACAGTTCAAGTTCTGCAATACCCCGCATGGACCGCATCTGCCCCGGGGTCAGATTGCCAAGCACCGACTCCTTCAAAAACCTTTCAACGCTCGGTGTTTCCTGAATGGGTTTGCGCTCGATATTCTGAGCAACCTCCCGACGATACAGCGCCAACGGCGTCGCCCAGCCCTCGGTCATATAGTAGAGGTTATCGACAGCAACGCTGGTGAGTTCGCTCTTCGTCGTGGCGGACCGGAAAAACTCGAAGGTTTCTGAACGGGAAAACTCAAGCGTTTCAGACCCGATGCGGGTGAAACGGTTTTCCAGCTCGAGGCTGTGCGTTTCGAAAGGTAGCGCCTTACGGGAGATAAGAACGATGGACGAACCACTCGGAAATTCCATCACCAGCTGTTGAAGCAGGTCCACTACGGCGGGATTGCTGAGATTTTGGAGGTTGTCGAGCACCAGGACCCGTGGCTGGCCGGAACCCTCACGCGCCAAAGCGACCTGCATCATCGAAAGGGTATCCGAGAAGGTGGCGCCGCTCTGGAGCCCCTGCTCCGGGGTTTCAGGCAGATCCAGGGCAATGGCAAGCAAGGTCAGGAAGCGGGATGGTGCATTATCCTGGGAGTTCAGCGTAATCCAGCGGACTTGATCGGCAGCCATTTGAGCGCTGACGAGGCCGCTGACCACAGCGTGGGATTTGCCGTAACCACAGGGCGCCTCCAGAAAAAGAACACCTCTGGAAGTCAGTGCTTCGGCAATCCTGGTATCAAGCTTTGGCCGAACCATTGAATCGGACGGAACCGGGGGAATATGAACCCGTTGTCTGAGCAGGTCCCTGATTAACTCGCCCCGTTGAAGACCACTGTTCGCTGACTGGAATTCGTCGTTGGCTGCACAGCCATCATTGAATGGTTTCACGCACTGCCCCATTTAGCTCCGGCTCGCACTGCCTTGCACCGCCGGAAAAGTGGATCTTGCACTGACTTTTCAATGGCGACCGACATCGGGTACGCCTTTAGTATGATAAGAAGGTTAAACCAATTGAGGGGTGGGCTGCAAAATTTTGACGTGAAAGGGTTTTCCAGGGTGTAAAAAAAACGGCGGG
>NZ_DDOI01000109.1:28121-35251 GCF_002341575.1 Marinobacter sp. UBA2498
GCCCGCCGTTTTTTGGTCTTCTTCAGAACCCTTACCGGGTACCGGCGCGGCGCAGTGCGGCCGGCGTGTAATCCCTGGAGCGGCGCTCAACGCCAAACTCATACGGGTTCTCTTCCTCGTTGGTCAGACCAAGCGCGAGGTAGCGGCCAGAGAGCAGGTCGTACAGCGTCTCAATGGCGTACCAGGGCACGTTCTGATCATAGAACTGCATATTGTGGGCTTCTGCAACACGCCAGAGTTCGCCACGGCCGTCGTAGTGATCAATGACAGATGCCTGCCAGGAGTCCTCATCAATGTAGAAGTCACGCTGGGCATAGATGTGGCGGGCCCCTTCTTTCAGGGTTGCGCGAACATGCCATACACGGTGCAGCTCGTAGCGAGTGTAATCCTGATTGATATGACCAGCCTGAATAATCTGGTCATAGCTCAGACTGCGATCGGTCAGCTTGTAGGAGTTGTACGGAATGTACATTTCCTTCTTGCCAACCAGCTCCCAGTTGTAGCGATCCGGAGCACCGTTGAACATGTCGAAGTTATCCGAAGTACGCATACCGTCAGACGCGGTACCCGGTCCGTCATACGCTACCTGAGGCGCCCGACGAACCCGACGCTGACCGGCGTTGTAAACCCACGCACGGCGAGGCTCGGCAACCTGGTCGATGGTCTCGTGTACCAGCAGTACGTTACCGGCGAGACGTGCCGGAGCGGTAATGGCCTGCTTGAAGTAAAATAGAACGTTCGCATCCTCGTCCGGATTGTAATCCGAGAGGTAGGTACGCCAGGTAAGCTCGTCCTGGAATTTCACAACAGAGAATTCACCACCTTCAGTCGGCGTCACCTGACCAACGGTACGCTGTACAGAACCACCTCTGTAACGGGTAATGTGGTTCCAGATTGCCTCCAGACCATTCTGGGGAATCGGGAACGGGGTGGCAGACTGATAGTTCCCCAGACCGTTACCGTCCTTGATCAGCTCAACCGTGGTCGCGTTTTCAACGGTCTGCTCCATGACCTCTTCAGGATAAGCAGCCGTACGATGGGTTTCATACACCGGCATGAAGTAGTCATCGTAGCGCTCGATCATCGCAACCTGGCCCGGGGACAGATTGTCTTTGTACTGCTCGACGTTACTCTGATCGATGGTGAACTTGGGCTGCTCATCCGCGAACGGATTCACATAGATGCCGTCATTGTTGTAGCCGGGAGGCGGCGTTGTCAGACCACCGGTCCAGGCAGGAATGGCGCCACCGTTACCGGCTTTTTCTGCACCCATCGGTGTCAGCGAGTTACCCAGCTTGGCCGCTTCTTCAGCAGAAACCGCACCCCAGGCCTGGCCGGCAAACATGCTCGCTGCCAGGACGCCTGTGGCCAGTAGTTTCTTGTTAAGTTTCATTTAAATTCCCTCGTTCAACGAATTCTTTCCGGGTTCAGAATGAGTATGAAACGCTAGCACTCACGAAATCACGGTCAGTCAACTCGTTATACGGCTTGCCGCCGAAAAAGTTTGTGTAACCGATGTTGCCGGTAATCTTGTTCTGGTACACCGCCTGCAGAGACAGACCGATGGCCTTGCTGCCTTCGTTGAAAGCACCGCCCGGCTGCGGGCCGTAGCCCTCAACATCGTGGCTCCAGGCCAGCTGCGGTGACAGGTTAACACCGGCCACGGCGTCCAGGTAATCCCAAACCAGACGGGTACGGTAACCCCACGAGAAGTCGGTTGTGAAGCCTTCGTTGTTACAGTAGTTGGTGTTGATGTTGGCACCACCGTCGGAACAGATGTCGATTGGGCCGAACGGGAGAGTACCAATACCGAAGGTGCCTGAACGACCGTAACGAGCTTCGTCGTAATCCGGCAGGTCATGCACATAAGTTGCACCGAACTCCGTGATCAAAGACAGCCGACTGGCGCCCATTACCTGATCGAAGAACTTGATCAGCGTAAACTGAGCCTGGGACACATTGAAACGATCGTATCCGGCGACCGGCTTGCCAGCCAGGTTTGCACCCGGATTTTCTGCAAGACGCTGCGCTTCCAGCTTACTAAGTGGGTCACCTGCTGGATCACGCTGCTGCAAGCCACCAAAGATCAATTCAAAAGCGTTCCACTGCAAAGGCACGTTGTCGCGGAAGCTGTATTCAGCGCCCAGCGACCAGCCACCGGGTGTGGTGGTGTTGATGCTGATGCCGTACAGGTTGATGTTCTCCGGGTACTCGATGAAGTAGCTCGGGAAGCTGGAGAACGGCAGGCTCGGATCGTTCTGCTGCGTCGAAGTCGGGCTGGATGGGTTGTTCACCAGACCACTGACGTATGGCAGACGACTGTTGTACTTGATGTAGTAGAAACCCAGCTCTGAGTCATTCAGCTCAGGTACATACCAGCGCACGGCCACACCAAACTGGTCTTTGGAATCCGCTTCCTGGTCTCCAATCCGAGGCGCGATGAAGCCCTGTGCAAAGGCCTGGGAATCCGGTAGCTGGCCAGCGAGAAGTACCGGGCCGCAACCATCAGCTGCGAAATCGTTGGTGGAGAAGAAGGTACCACAGTCGTCCGGACGAACCGGCTCCCAGTCTGCCTGTACGAAGGTCTCAACGGTGACGTTCTCTGTGATACCCGCAGACATGTAGAACATCTCGACCGGGAGAAGCGCGTCTTTCAGTTCAGAGCCCGGCGCCCGGAAAGCGGGAACGTCTACAGGGTTGATGATATTGATACCGCCCTGAATAAACGTACTTTCGCCCCAGCTGAGAACCTGCTTGCCATAACGCAGGCTGACCGGAATCTGGCCAAAGTACCAGTCCGAGAATACATAGGCATCCAGAATTTCACCACCGGAAGCATAGTCCTTGGCATGTTGATTCAGCTCGCGGCGCTGACCGACAAAATCAACGGCACGGCTTTCATCTTTCAGTTCAAAATCATACCAGTAGCGGCCTCGAAGCAAACCACCAACACGGGTAAGGAAAGAGCTGTCGACGTTGTAATTGAGGTAAAGCTCGCTGTTACCCTTGACGATTTTGGAGTAGGTATCGCCACTTTCGAAGTTGAGGTTGCCGTCGTCGTAGTTGTTGGTGGAGGCGCCGATGTTTTCCAGAGCACCGCCCGGAGCGTACTCGGGGCCAAGGTTACCCTGGGCGATAAGGCGTTTGTCGCGATCTTCGACCCGCCAACCGGCACCTGCGGACAGCGTGGTGTTGAACTGGGCTTCCACATCTCCCACGTAGAACGAATAGGCGGCTGCGTGACCGGACACTCCCGCCGCAACTCCCACGGCAAGCGGTAATTTGGTCCAACGCTGCCATTGATGTGTTTTTCTTGTCATTGGAAGGCTACTCCATTGTTGTTCTGAGTCGCTGCTCTGATTATTGGTGTTCACGATGTATTGGAGGCTTCGTGCACAGTGCTCGTGATGTTGGCACTATAGCTAACGCCTTCGGGCGCTTTGATCAGTCAAAAGTATGATTTTGCTATCATCCCCCTGTAAACGCCGTTTGCCGCCGGGTTCCGTCGCACAGAATCACTATAGACAACAAAATTAGATGCAACCACTTTGGTTTTGGTGGTTTTTTTCGCTTTAAACTTGGGAGCAAGCACTGCCGCCGGGGTGAGCCTTCCGGGAACCGCTACGAGCACATCCATGTGCGCTTGTTTCGGGCCATCCATGGCCCTCTACATTCCCGGAAGGCTCACCCCGACGTCAGCGCCCATAGTTCCGATGTAATCTGCGACTCAGATGTCACCAGATTCACGACAAAAGGAAGCTTCGGCACCAGTGCCTCGAAAAGCCTTCTCGTATTGTCAGGGGCAAGGGGCGGTCGTCTTTCTGAAACTGTCGGCAGCATGGATGCTGCCGTCAAGCCTACAGGGACGTATTTACGGCGTGTTTCAGAAAGACGACCGCCCCTTGTCCAACAACCGAAGCAAAAGAGCTATACAGGATTCCTGCTTAAAGCATCTCAATAGCCATGGCCGTAGCCTCGCCGCCACCAATGCAAAGAGCTGCAATGCCCTTCTTTTTGCCGTAACGCTGAAGAGCATACATGAGGGTGACCAGCAGGCGGGATCCGGTGGAGCCGACCGGGTGGCCCTGTGCGCATGCGCCGCCGTGGATGTTAACTTTCTCGGGGTCCAGGCCTAGTTCGCGGATGGGCATCATGGCGACCATGGCGAAGGCTTCGTTGATCTCGAAGAGGTCGACGTCGTCTTTGCTCCAACCGGTTTTGCCGAATAGGGTTTCGATAGCGCCAACCGGCGCGCAGGTAAACTCGGCAGGATGCTGGGACTGGGTGCTGTGACCGACGATTCGCGCCAGGGGTTTGAGGCCGCGTTTTTCAGCCTCGGACTCGCGCATCAGGAGCAACGCGGACGCGCCATCTGAGATCGAAGAGGCATTCGCCGCTGTGACGGTGCCATCTTTGGCGAATGCCGGGCGGAGGCTCGGGATCTTGTCGATGTTGGCGTTGTGGGGTTGCTCGTCGTCCTCAACGACCACCTCGCCTTTTCGGCTTTTCACGGTTACCGGAATGATCTCGTCTTTCAGCAGGCCTTCCTCAATGGCTTTTTTGGCCCGAGTGAGGGAGGTGATGGCGTATTCATCCATTTCTTCCCGGGTGTAGCCTTTCTTGTCCGCCATTTCCTGGGCAAAGGCGCCCATCAGGCGACCAGTTTCGGCGTCTTCGAGGCCGTCCAGGAACATATGATCCTGGGGTGCCTGACCCGGGCCCATGCGGTAGCCGCTGCGAACGCCCTGCAGGATGTAGGGAGCGTTCGACATGCTTTCCATACCACCGGCAACCATGATGTCGTTGCTGCCGGCTTTGATCAGATCGTGGGCGAACATGGCGGCTTTCATGCCGGAGCCGCAGAGCTTATTGATGGTGGTAGCTCCAGTGTGATCCGGCAGGCCGGCCTTGCGCATAGCCTGGCGGGCCGGGCCCTGTTTTAGGCCGGCAGGCAGGACGTTGCCCATGATGACTTCCTGCACATCCGCAGGCTTCAGACCGGCGCGTTTTACGGCCTCGGCGATGGTGATCGCTCCAAGATCGGTTGCGCTGACACTGGCCAGGCTACCCTGGAATCCACCCATGGGGGTACGAACCCCGCTTACGATAACGACGTTGTCTGTGCTCATTTCTGAATCTCTCTGTTGGTTGTCTGGCAGGTTCTTGTCGGATTGCGCTGTGCTGATCCGACCTACGCAGGGCTGTTTTCTTTTTTATGGTTTGTGCGGTGCTTCAAGGTATTCCCGGGACTGCATTTCCAGCAGTCGAGATTCGGTGCGCTCGAATTCGAAGCCGAGGCGGCCGCCGGTGTAAAGCTCTGTGATAGGTGCCGCCGCCGAGATGATGACTTTAACGTTGCGGTCGTAAAATTCGTCAATCATGTTAATGAACCGGCGCGCCTGATCGTCTTTTTCTTTGCCCAGGACGGGCACGTTGCTGACGATGATGGCGTGGAACTGCCTGGCCATCTCGATGTAATCGTTCTGGCTTCGTGGGCCGTCGCAGACGTCTTTGAAATCGAACCAGACCACGTCGTCGGCGTGGGCCTGGGCCGGAATTTTGCGGCCGTTGATTTCCATCGTTTTACTGTGTTTGCCGGCCTCAACCGCCAGGGCATCAAAGCTCTTGCGAAGGCTGACGTCCGCATCTTCATCGAGAGGCGAATGGAACAGTTCCGCCTGCTCGAGCGTCCGCAACCGGTAGTCTACGCCGCCATCAACGTTGACCACATCGGTGTGCTTTTTGACGAGCTCAATAGCGGGCAAGAACCGGGCGCGCTGGAGACCATCCTTGTAGAGACCATCCGGGACGATGTTGGAGGTACACACCAGGGTGACGCCGCGACTGAATAAACCATCCATGAGAGTGGCGAGGATCATGGCGTCGCCAATGTCGGACACGAAAAACTCGTCGAAACAGATAACCCGAGTTTCATCCGCAAACTTCCTGGACACCAGTTCCAAAGGGTTTTTCTCGCCCTTGAGCGATTTGAGTTCGCTGTGGACACGCTGCATGAAACGGTGGAAGTGAACCCGCATCTTGCGATCAAAAGGCAGCGACTCGTAGAAGGTGTCCATCAGGTAGGTTTTACCGCGGCCTACCCCACCCCAGAAATACAGGCCCTTGACCGGCTCTTCCTTGCCTTTTTTGAGCTTGCGGAAAAGTTTGGCCTTGGGCTTGGTACGATCCCTTTCGGCTTCAACAAGTTTGTCGTACAGTGACTGAAGGCGCTTGACCGCATCTTCCTGGGCCGAGTCCTTCTGGAAATCCGGGCGTTCAAGATCCTTTTGGTAACGTTGCCAAGGGGTCATGGTCGCACTGGTTTCGGAGGACATCGCAGCTGTCATCAAGGTATTCCCGGAAGTTGATCGTAAATTTGGGCGCCATATTGTCTCGCATTTGGCGATTTTTCGCCACGTTGGCCGCCTGGGCAGCAATACGACGATTGGCGCAGGCCACAATCATGGGATGATGGAGCCTGGGGCGTTATACTCGTCGAACAGGGGCTTGGCTCACTTCTAGGTAAAAGGACGACACAGCATATGACAAACCTGATTCTGGCAGCGATTGCCGCATTGGTTGTTGGCATTGTCATCGGGGTATTTGTTGGCCGTTCCGGGCAGGGAACGTCGCTTCGGCAGCGCCGGGCGGAACAGCAGATTGAGGAACTGAGAAGCGAATATACCCGCTACCAGGCCCAGGTGAACGAGCATTTCATGGAGTCGGCCCATTTGCTGCGCCGCTTCAACGATGCCTACCGCGATGTGAACCAGCATATGGCACGCGGAGCCAACCGTCTTTGCAATGACGAAGACTGGATGGAGGAGTTGGCGCAGGAGACTTCCAAGAAGCGCCTGGAAGAGGTTCGCGAGGACGCTTCCGAGCCGCCGCGGGATTATGCGCCCAAGACAGATCCTAAGGATTCCGGCACGCTTGCTGAGGACTTTGGGCTCAAGAAGGGTGATAAGGCTCAGCAGGCCTGAGTTCTTTTTTTGCTCTAGCGGAAACTTGGGAGTTTAGTCTCGATAAGACTTCTAAGTTCGGGGAGGGACCGGGGTAGTCACCCCTTTCCGAGAATGTCGGCGGCCAAGGATGGCCGACGTCAAGCGCACATGGATGTGCTCGTAGCG
>NZ_DDOI01000109.1:35273-35511 GCF_002341575.1 Marinobacter sp. UBA2498
ACTACCCCGCTCCGTCGACTCTGTGCAATTCGCACTAAGCCTTCATCTAACCATCTATTCCTGATTAGACAGGGTTGTCGCAATCAATAAACTTGTGACTCACCCCAAATTCCTCGGCTAACGCTTTCCCGAGCGCTTGCACACCATAACGCTCAGTCGCGTGATGACCAGCCGCATAGTAGTGGATACCACACTCCCTTGCCGTGTGCGTCGTCGGCTCGGAGATTTCACCGCTGAT
>NZ_DDOI01000002.1:0-11894 GCF_002341575.1 Marinobacter sp. UBA2498
CGTGAGCACTGAAGACGCCGGCGGGCTGTATGGTATGGAGCATGAGCACGAAGACATCCGCGCCCACGTGGTGTCATCCGACGATGCCATAGCGATGATCCACGATGGCCGTATCAACAACGCTGCCGCCATTATTGCCCTTCAGTGGCTCGAGCTGAATCGGGCCCGCTTGAGAAAAGGGTGGTAGTAATGGGTGAGTGGACCATGAAACCCAGGCGGTACGTTCCGGATCTGAGGCAGCTTGGTGCCCTGTGTGACGGCAACTATCAGCGGCTGCAGAAACTGCGTCAGCTGGAGGTGGACGGCAAGCCCGTCTGCGAATTTGAGTTGCACCGGGAAAACCATTATCTGGGTCGGGTCCGGATTCAGGTGCTCCAGACTGCGAGGTTCACCGAGACCCTGTTGCTTGAGCAGGTGCATAATTCCGGGCGCTGGCTCAATAACCCTCAAATGACCGTGCGGGTCTACCACGACGCCAACATGGCGGAAGTGATCAGCTGTTACCGTGATCGCCAGATTGCCCCGGTCAATGATTACCCCAATCGCTTCATGCACCATCCGGACGAGAAAGTTCAGGTCAACGGTTTCCTTGCCGATTGGCTGGATTACTGTCTTCGGTTTGGTCACCTACCTATGGAACACGCCGCCTGGTCCGCCGGTGAAGGCGTCGACTGAGGCGCGGCCTGCCAGAGGCTCATCCCGTACTAAAGTGGTGTGGCTATGGCTCACCGGTGTGCCATAGTTGTCAAAAATTGCAATATTTCGCCAAAGTCTGGCCAGAATGTGACTCCGGTTCGATTCAAAAGTGATAAATCCGCGAACCGGCGTCGTACACTTGAGCTCAGACCACGTATTGCCAGCGAGTAGATCCAGAACGCCATGACCACGAAGGAAAAAAACCGGCCACTGCGGGTACTGCAGCTGACTGATCCGCACCTGATGGCGAATGCCGACGGCGATCTGTTAGGTGTAAAAACCCGGGAAAGCCTGCAGGCGGTTATTGCAGAAGCGCTCAGGGCGCACGGCCAGCCAGATCTGGTTCTGGCCACCGGTGATCTCGCGCAGGACGGCTCGGTGGATGCCTACCGCGTATTTGGCGAGCGTCTGAAGGCGTTTTCCTGCCCTTCGCTCTGGATTGCGGGCAATCATGATCATTCCGGAAATCTGACGAAAGTTGCTGACGAATTTGACGCCAGCGCCCGCCACGTTACTCGGGGAGGGTGGCAGTTCATCATGCTGGACTCCTCGGTGCCCGGCAAGGTTTTTGGAGCGCTGGCCGATTCGGAGCTGAACTTCTTGGCCCAAACCCTGGAACAGCACCCGGATCTGCCCGCAGTCGTTGCCTTGCATCATCACCCGGTAGATATCGGTTCTGACTGGATGGAAAAAATTGGTCTCACCAATCGGGATGCCTTCTGGCAGGTGGTGGACCGGTTCCCTCAGGTCAGAATCGTATTGTGGGGGCATATTCACCAGGAGCATGAGCGCGAACGCAATGGCGTGCAACTGCTGGCCACGCCGTCCACCTGTATCCAGTTCACCTCCGGTTCCAGCAAGTTCTCGGTTGAGGACGTGCCGCCGGGCTACCGTTGGTTCGAATTCCACGAATCCGGCGACTTCACTACGGAAGTACGCCGGGCCACGGATTTCCGGTTCGAACTGGATCAGAACAGCACGGGTTACTGAATGCTTCCCCGCAAGTCCCGGGCGGCTGCGACCATACTCTTCAGGGCGGGAAGCACCTCTTCCCACTGACGGGTCTTCAGGCCGCAGTCCGGGTTTACCCAAAGGCGCTCGGCCGGAATCCGCTCCGATGCTTTCGCCATCAACGCCTTTATCTGCTCCTTGGCGGGAATGTTGGGGGAGTGGATGTCGTAGACGCCGGGGCCAATATCGTTCGGGTACTCAAAACCGCGGAACGCGTCGAGAAGCTCCATATCGGACCGGGATGTCTCAATAGTGATTACGTCAGCATCCATGCGGGCGATGGCCTTAATGATGTCGTTGAATTCTGAATAGCACATGTGGGTATGGATCTGGGTTCCATCGCTGACACCATTGGCCGCGATGCGAAACGCCTCTATGGCCCAGTCCAGATAGCCTGCCCAGTCCGATTTCCGGAGGGGAAGGCCTTCCCTCAGGGCGGCTTCGTCTATCTGGATAATGCCAACACCGGCGGCTTCCAGGTCAAGCACTTCCTCCCGAATCGCCAGTGCCAGTTGCAGGCAGGTATCCCTGCGGGGCTGGTCGTCCCGTACGAAGGACCAGTTAAGAATCGTCACGGGACCGGTCAGCATGCCTTTTACAGGTTTTTCGGTCAGTGACTGAGCGTAGCGAGTCCACTCCAGGGTCATGGCTCTCGGGCGGGAAATGTCGCCGAACAGAATGGGCGGTTTCACGCAACGGGAGCCGTAAGACTGAACCCAACCGAACTGGCTGAAGGCATAACCTTCAAGCTGTTCGCCGAAGTATTCAACCATGTCATTGCGCTCCGCCTCACCATGCACCAGAACATCCAGGCCCAGTACTTCCTGCTCGTCAATGCAGCGGCTTACTTCTTCGCGAATCCGTTGCCTGTAGGCGGCTTCTGTCAGTGCGCCCTTGCGGAATTGCAGGCGAGCTTGACGGATGTCCCGTGTCTGGGGGAAGGACCCAATGGTCGTGGTTGGAAACAGGGGCAGGTCAAGTTTCTGTTGCTGGGCCGTGATTCGCTCTGAGTAGGGGCTTTGCCGCTGACCGAGGTCCGGCCTGATTGCCTGGATTTGGGTTTCTATCGAGGGATTATGAACCCTTTCGGACGTTTTCCGGCTTTCGGTCGCTAGAGCGGATTCAGCCAGCTCCTTACGGACTGCGTTTCTGCCCTGATTCAGTGCGGTGGCGAGAATAGCCAACTCGTCCAGTTTCTGAAGGGCAAATGCCAGCCAGCCGCGGATTTCAGGGTCCAGCTGTTCTTCGCTGTTGAGATCTGCCGGCACATGCAGTAGCGAGCAGGACGGCGCCAGCCACAGGCGATCCCCCAGTTTTTCATGGATCTGCTCCAGCCAGTCCAGGGTCTTGCCGAGATCTGTTCGCCAGATATTCCGGCCGTTGATAACACCCAGGGAAAGTTGTTTGTGGGGTGGCAGCCAGTCCACTATCCGTGCCACTTCCTGTGGCGCGCTGATGGCATCCAGGTGTAGCCCGGCAACCGGCAGTTCGCAGGCCAGTTGCAGGTTTTCCCGCAACTCACCGAAGTACGTGGTTACCAACAGTTTGAGGCGGCTGGTCTTGAGATGGTGATAGGCCAGACTGAAGGCGTGGCGCCAGTCTGCATCAAGATCGGCGACCAGGGCGGGCTCGTCCACCTGAACCCAGTCGATTCCATGATTCGACATCAGATCCAGAAGTTCCGAGTACACAGGCAAAAGGGAGTCCAGCAGGGTCAGCCGGTCACTGTCGTCTTTGGATTTTCCCAGCCAGAGATAGGTCACCGGTCCTATGATCACCGGTTTAGGAGTAAGCCCCTGGGCCCTGGCTTCGTTGATCTGTTCAATCAGCCGGTCGGCATTGAGCTGGAAACGGGTGTCCTGCTGGAATTCCGGCACGATGTAGTGATAGTTGGTGTCGAACCACTTGGTCATTTCTCCTGCCTGCACGCCGCAGCAGGAAGACTCCTGCCCGGATCGGCCCCGGGCAACCCGGAAATACCGCTCCAGGGCACTGCCCCCGGACTTACTCACACGTTCAGGCAGGTTGCCGAGGGTGAAACTCATATCCAGAACCTGATCATAAAACGAGAAATCGCCTACCGGAACCCGGTCCAGATTTCGCTGGCTATGCCAGTGTTTTCGGCGCAGGTCAGCACCTGTGATCTGCAGTTCTTCTTCGGTGATTTGCCCTTTCCAGAAGGCTTCCTGGGCAAATTTCAGTTCCCGGCGGGCGCCAATGCGCGGGAAGCCGAGATTGTGTGTGGTCACCATGGTGTTGTCCTTTGTTCAATCGTGTTGTTTGCAGGAGAGGTCAGGTTATCGCCCTTGCGAGATGAAAAATAATGGTAAAATTTCAGGTATCAATGAATTTGGCTCATGTTGGGAGGCGGGATGATTGAGCGTGGCCATCTGGAAATTCTCAGGGCGGTGGATCAGCAGGGGTCCCTGACAGCGGCCGCCGAGTGGCTACACCTGACCCAGTCTGCTCTGAGCCATTCGGTCCGAAAGCTGGAGCAGCAGCTTGGTACGGACATTTGGGTGCGGGAGGGGCGACAGCTGCGGCTGACCCAGTCAGGTCAGTATTTACTTGCCCTGGCCAACAGACTGTTGCCGCAGATTGAGCACGCCGAGATGCTGATTGGTCAGTTTGCCAAGGGTCAGCGGGGAACCCTCCGCATCGGGATGGAATGCCACCCCTGTTATCAATGGCTGTTGAAAGTAGTCGGGCCCTATCTGGAGAGCTGGCCCGGGGTGGATGTGGATGTAAAACAGAAATTCCAGTTTGGCGGCATTGGCGCCCTGTTCGGTCACGACATCGACATGCTGGTAACTCCGGACCCCCTGCAGCGCCCGGGCCTGGTTTTCGAGCCGGTGTTCGACTACGAGCAGGTGTTGGTGGTGGCTGCGGACCATGCTCTGGCGGACAAGGCATGGGCTGAACCCGGGGATCTGGAGAAAGAAACCCTGATCACCTACCCGGTGGAGATCGAACGTCTGGATATCTACACGCGGTTCCTGCTTCCGGCCCACGCCAGTCCCGCGCGGCATAAAACCATCGAGACCACCGATATCATGTTGCAAATGGTCGCGGCAGGGCGCGGGGTGGCCGCGCTCCCACGCTGGCTGGTCGAGGATTACGGTACCCGGATTCCGGTTCGGCCGGTTCAGCTCGGGGAAACGGGGATTCCGAAACAGATCTTTTTGGGACTTCGTGAGCGGGATCGGGAGGTGGATTACCTGAATTCGTTCATGAAGCTGGCACGTGAGGTTCGCTGGAATTAACCTCTTCAGTTAAACTGCGCAAAAAATTCGTTCAGGAAACCAGACTATGAGTGAGATACCCGCAGACCTGAAATACATTGAGACCCATCAATGGGTTCGCGTGTCAGACGATGGCACGGCGACTGTCGGTATTACGGATTTTGCCCAGGAGCAACTGGGTGATGTGGTATACATCGGTGTTCCGGATGTGGGCGCAACGGTTAACGGTGGAGAGGAAGCCGGGGTCGCTGAGTCTGTGAAGTCGGCTTCGGATGTGTTCAGCCCGGTGACCGGTGAGGTTATCGAGGTGAATGAGAGCCTTGAGGACGAGCCGGAGAAGGTCAACGAAGATCCCTACGGTGACGGCTGGCTTTACAAGGTTCGGCTTGAGGATGCTGGTGAGCTGGATGGCCTGATGGATTCTACAGCTTATGCGGAGCATGTGGCGGCCGAGGAATAACACTTCCGCTTGGGAGGCTGGCCTGACGGGGCGGGCCTTCCAAAACACGCTGTGAATACGTCCCTGTACGCTTGGCTCCGCCATCCCTGGCTCCGCACAGTTTTGGAAGGCCCGCCCCGTCAGCCCGTCATACATCGGTATCAGTTTCAACTCATCTTGTATAATCCCTGTCTTTCCTTTCCAGGTGGTCTTTATGAATTTTCCGGTTCTGTATCTTCGAAAAGGCGCAGAGCGCCGTCTCCGTGCTGGCCATCTATGGGTTTACAGCAATGAGGTGGACACCCGCCGCAGTCCGCTGACGGAATTCGAGGCCGGTGTTCAGGCGGAGCTTCGGGCGTCGAACGACAAGCCTCTGGGTACAGTGTTCGTTAATCCCCATGCGCTGATTTGTGGCCGGCTGATCAGTCGGGATCCGGGCCACGGTATGACGCCCCAGCGGTTGACCCAGCGGATGGAGGCTGCGCTTGCGCTCAGAGAACGGCTTTTCGACAAGCCGTTTTACCGTTGGGTGTTTGGCGACAGTGATGGGCTTTCGGGGCTGGTGATTGACCGGTTTGATTCCCTCGTGGTGGTGCAGATTTCCACGGCCGGTATGGAGGCCATGAAGGAGGCGGTGGTTCGGGCAGTTCAGCGGCTGGTGCACCCGGCGGCGATCATCCTCAAGAACGATGGCAAGATGCGCAAGGTGGAGGGGCTGGATACCTACGTGGAGCAGGCCCATGGCGCTGCGGTGAGTCTGCTGGAGGTGGAGGAGAACGGTGTCCGGTTCGAGGTGCCGTTGGAAGGCGGCCAGAAGACGGGCTGGTTTTACGATCATCGGATGAACCGTGCCCGTTTGCAGGCCTATGCGCCGGGCAAGCGGGTGCTGGATGTATTCAGTTATGTCGGTGGCTGGGGCATTCAGGCCGCTTGTGCCGGGGCCACCCAAGTGACCTGTGTCGACAGTTCGGCCGGTGCCATTGATTCGGTTCACCACAACGCCAGGCTCAATGGCCTCGACAATGTGGAAACCATTGAGGGGGATGCCTTCGAGGCCCTGAAGGCGCTGGCGGATGAGAAGGAGAAGTTTGATGTCGTGGTTCTGGATCCGCCGGCGCTGATTCCCCGGCGCAGGGACCAGAAGGCGGGTGAAGAGGCCTATGCCCGGCTGAACCAGCTCGGTCTGCGGTTGCTGGAGCGCGATGGGATACTGGTTTCCGCGTCCTGTTCGATGCATCTCTCGCAGGAGAAGCTGGTGGACATCATTCGAGGCAGCGGCCGCAAGATCGACCGCTTTGTCCAGTTGCTCGAGCAGGGGCATCAGGCTCCGGATCACCCGGTGATTCCGGGCATCCCCGAGACCGATTACATCAAATCCTGCTTTGTTCGTTCACTGACGGGGTTCTTCTGACCCTGCCATTAACCCCGAAGTGACATGACTTTCCAGCCGTTGTCCCGGGCATATTGCGCCAGGGTCGGGTCCGGGTCTACGGCTACCGGGTTGTCCACTTTTTTCAGCAGCGGCAAGTCATTGTGGGAGTCGCTGTAGAACCAGGCCCCCTCGAGTGTCCTGTTATGGGCACTCAGCCAGTCATCCAGTCGCGTGACCTTGCCATCCTGAAAGCTCGGAGTGCCGGCCACTTCGCCTGTATAACGGCCGTTGACAAGCTCGGGCTCGGTGGCGATCAGATGTTCGATGCCGAGGGCCTCGGCAATGGGTTCAGTCACAAAACGGTTGGTGGCGGTGATGATCATCAGGGTGTGACCCTGCTCCCGGTGGCTGTCCAGCAGCGTATCTGCAGTGGCCTGCATCATGGGGCGCACTTTTTTCTCCATAAAGGCTTCCCGCCACGCCAGTAGCTCTTCCATGTTGTGACTGGCCAACGGCTGAAGGGCAAATCCCAGGTAGTGCAGGATGTCCAGCTCGCCGTTCAGGTATTCCTGATAGAAGCGGTCGTTGGCAAGGCGGTATTCCTCGGCATCGACAATGCCTTCCTCCACCAGAAATTCGCCCCAGGCGTGGTCGCTGTCTCCGGCTAAAAGGGTGTTGTCGAGATCAAAAATTGCGAGCGTCAAGCGGCTACCTCCGGTGATCACAGGGCTTGCAGTAAAACGCCAAGTCTATCATGACCTGTCCCCAACGGCTCCGTTTGCCGAACCCTTGGGATTCTGTAAGAATGAGAGCAACTTGGACAAATCCGACCGGTGAATTTTTGTACCGGTCAACCGACTTTTGAGAGGACTGTGCCGTGATCGATTCAGACGGTTTCAGACCCAACGTCGGAATCATTCTGGCCAATCACAGAGGAGAAGTTCTCTGGGCAAGGCGAATAGGGCAGGACTCCTGGCAGTTTCCCCAGGGTGGCATCAAACATGATGAATCCCCCGAGGATGCGCTGTACCGGGAGCTTGGAGAGGAAATCGGCCTCTGTGCAAACGATGTGGAAATCATCAGCTGCACGCGAGGCTGGCTGAGGTATCGACTCCCGAGGAGGATGGTACGCCAAAACTCCCACCCCGTTTGTGTGGGCCAAAAACAGAAATGGTTCCTGCTGAGGATGTTATCGCCGGATGCGCAGGTTTGCGTGGACGGTACGGATTCACCGGAGTTCGACGGCTGGCAGTGGGTAAGCTACTGGTATCCGTTGGGGCAGGTGGTTTCATTCAAGCGAGAAGTGTATCGACGCGCGCTGAGAGAGCTTGCGCCGCGACTGTTCTACAACATGGAGCAGTGGCATAGGGCGGAGCAGAATCGGCGTTTACAGGAACACCAGAAATGACGGACTGACACCGCCATGCTGAGCATTCTGCGAAGTCTAGTACAAGAGGTAAACAGCGCCCGCGATCTGCAGGAGGCGCTGGATATCATTGTATCGCGGGTGCAGAAAGCCATGGGAACCGAGGTCTGTTCCGTCTACCTGCTTGACCCTGCCACCAACCGCTACATTTTGATGGCCACCGAAGGCCTTTAC
Organism: Marinobacter sp. UBA2498; assembly: GCF_002341575.1. Classification (NCBI taxonomy): domain Bacteria; kingdom Pseudomonadati; phylum Pseudomonadota; class Gammaproteobacteria; order Pseudomonadales; family Marinobacteraceae; genus Marinobacter; species Marinobacter sp. UBA2498. The sequence continues at coordinate 8,361 of NZ_DDOI01000002.1, forward strand.
CGCAAGGCAGTTGGCCAGGTGAGCCTGGCCTATTCAGAGGGTCTTGTCGGCCTGGTGGGCTCTCGTGAGGAGCCTATCAACCTCGAGGATGCGCCCTCCCATCCACGCTATCGTTACTTCCCCGAGACTGGTGAGGAGCGCTTCCGCTCGTTCCTGGGTGTTCCGATCATTCACCATCGCCGGGTGTTGGGTGTGCTCGTTGTCCAGCAGAGGGAGAGTTCCCGGTGCTTTGATGAGGGCGAAGAGGCATTCCTGGTAACCGTTTCCGCTCAGCTGGCGGGGGTCATAGCCCATAGTGAAGCCACCGGCGCCATCAGTGGCCTGTCCCTGACCGGTGAGGAGGCACACGATGTCAGTTTTAACGGCGTGCCGGGTGCTCCAGGTGTTGCCATCGGCAATGGCGTTGTCGTTTATCCATCCGCTGACCTTGATGTGGTTCCGGAAAAGCCGACTGACGATATTGATCAGGAACTGGCCCTGTTCGGAGCGTCGGTTAAAGCGGTGAGGGAAGATATCGAGCGGGTTGCCAAGCGGTTGGCTTCGCAGCTGCGTCCTGAAGAGCAGGCCCTGTTCGATGTCTATCTGAGAATGCTGGGCGACGATGCCATGCCTGGTGAGGTGTCGAACAAGATCAGGGAAGGGATCTGGGCCCAGGGCGCTCTCAAGCAGGTGGTCCAGCAGTACATCCGTCATTTCGAGATGATGGACGATCATTACCTGCAGGAACGCGCTGTTGATATCCGGGACCTGGGCCGCCGTCTGCTGTCTCATCTGCAGGAAGGCGAGCAGAAACACCTGAACTACCCCGAGCGCACGGTCCTGGTCAGCGAAGAGCTGACACCGGCCATGCTTGGCGAGGTCCCCAAGGGGCAGCTGGTGGGTCTGGTGTCGGTCAAAGGCTCCAGTAACTCTCATGTCGCCATTCTGGCACGCGCCATGGGCGTGCCGACTGTTATGGGGCTGGTCGATATTCCCGTAAATCAGCTCGACGGCAAGGAGCTGATCGTAGACGGCTTTGAGGGCCAGATTTTTGCTTCGCCATCGGCAGACCTCCGCTCCTACTACCAGGCGATCTGCGACGAAGAAGACGAACTTATTCGCGGGCTTGAAGTTCTCAAGGACAAGCCCTGTGAAACCACCGATCACCATCGGGTCTCACTGCTGGTGAACACCGGGTTGATGACCGATGTGGTGCGCTCGCTCTCGCACGGTGCCGAGGGTATCGGTCTTTACCGGACCGAAGTGCCCTTCATGATCAAGGACCGCTTCCCCTCAGAGCAGGAGCAGCGAGAGTATTACCGGGAGCAGCTCGAAGCCTTCGCGCCGAGCCCCGTTACCATGCGTACGCTGGATATTGGCGGCGACAAGGCGCTGACCTATTTCCCGATCCAGGAGGAAAACCCGTTCCTGGGCTGGCGGGGTATCCGGGTTACCCTCGACCACCCGGAGATCTTCCTGGTTCAGGTTCGGGCCATGCTCAAGGCCAGCGAGGGGTTGAACAACCTCCAGATCATGCTGCCAATGATCTCCAACATCTCGGAGGTGGAGGAGTCCCTGCACCTGATTTACCGGGTGTACCACGAAGTTCGGGAAGAGGGTTACGACATTCACATGCCCAAGGTGGGCGTGATGGTCGAAATCCCCGCTGCCGTTTACCAGATTCGGGAACTGGCGGACAGGGTGGACTTCCTCTCTGTTGGTTCCAACGACCTGACCCAGTATCTGCTGGCGGTGGATCGTAACAATCCCCGGGTTGCCCAGCTCTATCACTCGTATCACCCGGCGGTGCTCCAGGCGCTGGTGCGAATCGCCCAGGACGCTCACTCGGTGGGCAAGCCTGTTGGCATCTGCGGTGAACTGGCGGGTGATCCCGGCGGTGCGCTGCTGTTGATGGCCATGGGTTACGATTCCCTGTCCATGAACGCCGCCAGCTTGCCCAAGGTCAAATCGGTGATTCGCAGTGTCAGCCGTGAGTGGGCCATTCAGCTATTGGAGGATGTGTTGTTACTGGACTCGCCTCACGTGATCAAGAGCTGTGTCGACCTGGCGTTGCGTAATGCCGGCTTCGGCCGTTACCTGCGCCCCGGCAAGTCAACGGCCATGGCGGTATCAGAGGCCGCCGTTTCCTGATCGCAGGTGCGGGTTTGGGCAATATAGGGTGCGCACTCTAAATACGGTTGTTATCTTGAGAATGGAATTATCCGGCGGCCTGCCCGACGGGCCCGCATTCTTAATCCGGAAAAGGGAAGGCTATGAGCTCGCCAATTGACCATAAACCCGCTCCCCGCATCGGGCTTGCCCTTGGTGGCGGTGGTCCTCTGGGCGGCATTTATGAAATCGGAGCGCTCCGGGCGCTGGATGAGGCACTTGATGGTCTCGATTTCAACAACATCGATGTTTATGTTGGTGTAAATGGCGGCTCTTTTGTGGCGGCGAATCTCGCCAACCAGATGACCACGGCGCAACTTTGCCGGATTTTCGTGCGCAACGAGGCGGAAGTGCACCCGTTCCATCCGGAAGTATTCTATCGCCCGGCTTTCCGGGAGATTGGCAGTCGATTGCTGGCAATTCCCGGCCTGGTTTCCACGGCGGTAAGCCGCTTCGTCAACAACCCCTACGATCAGAGTCTGCTGGAAGCCATGACCATCCTGGCCCAGGCAGCGCCGGCCGGGCTGTTTGATAACGAAGGCCTGCATGAGTATCTCAAACGGGCCTTCACCATGCTCGGGCGCACCAATGATTTCCGTCAGCTCAAGCGCAGCCTCTACATCGTGGCTGCCGATGTTGAGAGTACCGAAGCGGTCTGTTTTGGCGCTCCCGGTTTTGACCATGTGCCCATTTCCAAGGCGATTCAGGCCAGCACTGCCTCGCCGGGGTTGTATGTGCCAGTGGAAATCGATGGGCGGTATTATGTGGACGGTACACTGCGCAAGGGTTTGCACGCCTCCGTGGCTTTTGAAGACGGTGCCGACCTGGTTTTCGCCGTGAATCCCCAGGTGCCGATTGACGCCAGTGCGGCGGTCCGGGCCGGCTCCATGAAGCCGGGCGAGCTGACCCGCTCAGGTATGCCAAACGTTCTGTCACAGACCTTCAGGACCATGGTGTACTCAAGGATGCAGTCGGGCATTGCCCAGTATGCCCGGGATTATCCCGACAAGGATATTCTGCTGTTTGAACCCACCCGAGACGACGCCAAGCTGTTCTTCTCCAACGTATTCAGCTTCCAGTCCCGTAGAATGGTGTGTGAGCACGCCTATCAGATGACACGGCGGGATCTTCTGAGTCGCGCAGATCAGCTGGAGCCCAAGCTGGCGAAATATGGCATCAAGCTTCGCCGGGATCGCCTTGAAGACGAGCAGCGGACGATCAGTACCAGTCTATACGGCGAAATGCTGCCACTGTATGTGGCCAAGGGCAGGAAGAAAAAAGCCGAGAAGGGCCGGTTGGCGGGTGGCTTGACTAACGTTTCGCACCTCTTTTCAAAGGCGCAATAATGTTCAGTAGGCGAGGGGGCAGATGACTGTGTCATCTGCC
>NZ_DDOI01000002.1:11993-12538 GCF_002341575.1 Marinobacter sp. UBA2498
CCCCCTCGCTCACGCCTACAGAATGTACCGGCTCAGATCCTCGTCTTCGGACAACTCTCCAAGCTTTTCATCCACGTATTCGGCGGTTACCTCGAAGCCATCGGTAACCTTGTCACCGGCATCGAAGGAAAGGGTTTCAAGCAACCGCTCAAGGACGGTATGCAGCCGACGGGCACCGATGTTTTCAGTGCTCTCGTTCACCTTCCAGGCAACCTCGGCGATACGTGCAATGGCATCCTCCCGGAAGGTCAGTTTCACACCTTCGGTCAGCATCAGCGCTTCGTACTGCTGCACCAGGGAGGCATCCGGTTCGGTCAGGATGCGTTTGAAGTCCTCGGGTGTCAGTGCCTGAAGCTCAACGCGGATCGGCAAGCGGCCTTGCAGCTCCGGAATCAGATCCGAGGGCTTGGACAGGTGGAACGCGCCGGAAGCGATGAACAGAATATGATCGGTGCGCACAGATCCGTATTTCGTGCTTACGGTGCTGCCCTCAATTAACGGGAGCAGATCGCGCTGGACGCCCTCGCGGGAAACATCCGACGAGG
>NZ_DDOI01000106.1:0-24410 GCF_002341575.1 Marinobacter sp. UBA2498
CGCCACCGGCAGCAGCTTCGCTGGCGGTGGCGGTGTGGTCGCGGCCTGGTATTCAGCCACGGGCAAGACGATTCAGTCTTCGCTGGTGTCCGGCAGATAGGCACCGTCTTCGTCGTGGACTTCACGGCCGGTAACCGGTGGGTTGAAGGCACAGATCAGTCGCATGTCTTCCGTGCCACCGTACAGGGTGTGCTGGTCATGCTTGTCGAGTGCGTACAGGGTTCCGTCAGTGATCTCGTGGGTTTCACCAGTGGCTTTGTCCAGGATCTTGCCGTTGCCGGCAACACAGTAGACCGCTTCGAGGTGATGCTTGTACCAGAGGTTCAACTCGGCCCCGGCAGGGATGATGGTTTCGTGGAAGGAAAAGCCCATGCCGTCTTTCTTGAGCAGCATGCGGCGGCTTGTCCACCCTGGGCCGGTGACTTCCCGCTCGGTACCGATAATGTCTTGCACTCGTACGATTTTCATGAGCATTCCTCATTTTGTGATGGAATAGCCTTTTAGTATAAACATCCCTTTCAGGTGCGGTTCAACCGCCAATCGTCGTAAACGGCCATGGCCTGTTCGATCGAGGTGGCGAATCTTTCCCGCTGGCGTTCATCCAGGGGGCGCCGTTTCCGGCACTTGTCGAAGGCTTTCTGAATTTCTTGTCGGCTCGATTTTTCAAGTCGCTCGAGCCAGTGATGGTCTGCTGGCTCAAGGTCCAGCAGGTCGCGACCAGCGTGATTCCGATGGGAGATATGCCACCAGTGATCCACGGCCCTTCCCAATACAACATAGCCGAACTGGCTGTCCTGTACAGGACCGAAGGTGGCTGTTTTCAATCCGTCCCTTAGCACGCCGATGCTCAGCGCCGGCAGGGCCAGCCGATCGCCGTAGAAATAGCTGCCGGCAGCACCGATCAAACCGCCCACCAGAGCGCCGGTTCCAAGGGAGGAGCCGAAGGTCAGCGCGTCGATTCCGGCGCCACTGACGGCGCCCGCGCCGAAGCCGGCGGTGGCCAGGTAGCGCTTGCTGACCGCCCAGGCTTTGCGGCTGTCTTCCGAGAACAGGTCGTGTTCGCTGTGCCACTCCAGTTCGGGCTCCTGGCGACGGATGCGCTGGTGCTGATAAAGATGTTCGATATCCACGCGCAGGGTCTGTTCCCGCTTGCGCTGGTGACGATACCAACGTTCCCGCAGCTGTTCGGCCAGGGAGCCGTCACTGGTTTCTGCAGCCTGGCCGGCGGTAAGCGTCCGTTTTTCCTGGTAGGACATCATGCTCTCCAGTGTCCCGGCGATCAGTACTGCGGCCTGATGGCGGCGCTGCTGCCGCTGGGCGGACAGGTAGTGAGTGGCCTGTTCCAGTGGTGTTTCCCAGTCCGCCTCCAGTTGTCCGAAAGCCCGTAAAAGGCCCAGATGTTGCTCGAATGGGGCGCGAACAGCGTCGAAACGGCGGACAACCTGAAAGAACTGGCCCAGCGCGGCCTGCCAGGTATCACTGTAGTCGTCGGCACCGATGCTGTTGATCAGGGCCAGGCTCGGGCGGCCGGTCCAGCGCAGGATGGTCATTTCTGCCTCGTGCTCTGCGCTGTAGGGCACCGAGCCGTCCACCACGTAGATGATCCCGGCGCCTTCAATCAGCGGTCTGAGAAGCTCACATTCATCGGTGAATCGGCCGTCCCCCTCATGCTGTGCCACAAAGGCTTTGACGGTGTCTGCGTGATCAGAGGCGGAGACACTGTGAGCTTCCAGCCACTCCATTACCCGTCTCGGCCGCTGGAATCCGGGCGTGTCGACCAGAGTGTAGAGGGTCTGGCCGTCCACCTTCAGCGGGTAAGCCTGATGCCTGCGTGTGGTGCCGGGTTCCAGGGCAATGGCAATGGCATCATTCTGGGACAGGGTCGCCACCACGCTGGATTTACCCTTGTTCGGGTGTCCGACGACCGCAAACGTGGGTATCTGAGTCATGACCCGTCCCCGATGGCTGTGTAGGGATCCCGCATCTGGAGCCGGGGCAGAGACACCTGGACGAACTCGCTGCCCAACCTTTGGGCAAATCGCAGCCAGGGCTGGATCTGGTGGGCATCGGGTTGCTGATTGCTGTCCGTGGCCAGTGGCACCAGCGCGACCCTGGCGTTGTCGGGCCAGATGTCCCGGGCGGCCGCGAGGAAGTCCTGAAGCTCGCCGGTCGGGGGTTGCCAGCAGCGAACCAGCAGGATGACTGCCTTGGCGTTGTTTTTCAGATGCTCGGCGATCCGGTGCAGAGCCTGATCATCGTCCGAAAGGCTGGCGCTGCCGCCGGCCGTGAGCACGAGCTGCTTGCCTGACCGAAGCGACTCTGGCAATTCCGGTTCACCGGCGCCGGCCCAACACAACAGAATGTCGCTGTCGGGCAGTGGTAGCAGGTTGCCTCGAGTGTCGGTGTCCGGAAGATCGTCGGCGTCATGATGGCTGTTGCCAGTGTCCAGGGCGGGTGTTTCCATGCGATACAGCAGGGCGTGCATGGCTGGATGACTGGTGAGCAGGCGCCGGGATTTTTGCCGGGCCTGCACGGACGCACACGCCCAGAGAATTATCCTTGGCAGAAGAACCCAGGTTGCCCACATCATGGCCACAAACGGCCACCACAGGCCCCAGAGGGCCGGGTCAGGACTTGCCGTTGGGTTACCGGCCCGGAAAAAACGCGTCGCCTCGACCAGCGCAAGATCCGGGGCCGCGGCAGGCCAGAGCCAGGCCCAGGGCGTCGCAATGGCCTTTACCAATCCGTGATAGCTGGTGGCGGCAGTGTCCAGCGTGGTGCTCCAGCCGAAGGCGAGGTCCTGCAAGACGACCATGGCCAGCAAGGTAAACAGCCCTGCGATGGCGAACGCAATGCCGCCCAGGTGAGCCGCTCTGGCCATCAGAACAGGCTGAAGCCTGGTGAAGGCGCCATCTCCCGGGTTGACCCCCAATCGACGTGCCAACCAGCGCCAGGGCTGCCATCCGGCCATGGCTTGCACGGTGGTGAACAGGGCGAATATCAGGTGCAGCAACACGAACGCCAGGAAAACCGTGATGTTGATGCGCTGGCCGCCGTCATAGAACAGCAGCCCGGCCATCGCCAGCGTGCCCGCAACCGCGCCTGACACTGCAAAACCACCGTTGATCCGGCGCCACGATGCCAGTGTCCGGTCCGCGGATGTCGGGGTTGTCCGGGGACCGCTGAGGCGGTTCAGGTGGGCGAGCCAGCGGGCCGCGTCCGGGGCCTCGCCCTGCTCTTCACAGACGAGAGCAAACTTGCGATCGCGTCGATGCAGGAAGGTAGGCGGCTGTGATCTGTCCCGTTGCGCCTGGCTGTCAAACTCCAGCAGCAATCGGAGGGGGTTGTCGGTCATTCAGGGTTCCGGTGTCGAATTCGGGCTGTCGGGCCCCGTCGGGCTTTAGTGCTAGGATATAGGGATACCCGCACCTGATACCAGACAACGAGAGTCCATGCCCCACCATCTGATGAACCTGCGCCATGTACCCGATGACGAGGCCGAGGAAATCCGGGCCCTGTTTGATGCCCACGAGGTAGCCTATTACGAGACGCCACCAAGCCGCTGGGGCATCAGCATGGGCGGTTTCTGGGTGCACGACGACGATGAGGCGGCCAGGGCCAGGGCGCTGCTGGATGAGTATCAGAGGCAACGCTATGAAACCCAGCGACAGGCCTACGAGGAGCACCTGGCCCGGGGCGAATCCGGCGGTTTCTGGTTCATGCTCAGGCAGAGGCCAATCCGGACTCTGGCGGCCTGCATTGCCATTCTGGTCATCATGGGCCTGAGCCTGCTGCCGTTCATCCGGATCGGATAGCGACCCGGCAATCAGTCGCTGTTTTTTCGGTCGAGGAATGCGATTGCCTCGTCAACCGCATCGCCGGCTGTGAGAAAGCTGGTGACATGTCCTCGCAGATGCATTTCATAGAGTTCGCTGTATACCTGATGACTTGCGAGAGCGTCCCGGAAACGTTCGGCCTGGCTGAAGGGCACAAGCATGTCCACGGCGCCGTGAAAGAGGAAGAAGGGCGGTGCGTTGGCCGTCACGTGACTGATCGGTGAGGCACTGCGATAGGTGTCCGGCATCGCCTGCTGCTCGCCACCGAGGAACTGCCGGATCAACTTGCCCGAACCGAACGCCATGAGGTCAGACGGCAAGCCGCCGGCGACAACAGCGTGCAGCCGGGACTCCGGCCCGCCGTAGGGCTCGTTCAGCTCGCTGTCGGAGCTTGCCACCAGGGCCAGCAGGGCAATCAGATGGGCGCCGGATGAAAACCCGAAACCGCTGACTTGCTTGCGGTCTAGGCGGTATTTGTCGGCATGCTCGTTCAACCACTGGCGGGCGAGCTGGAGATCATGCAGCTGCGCCGGGAAGGTGTATTCCGGTGCAAACCGGTAGTCGATGTTCAGCACCGCGAAACCGTGGCTGGCCACTTCTTCCGCGATCCAGGCCATGTCTTCACGGGACCGTCGTTGCCAGCCACCCCCGTGAACCATCAGGACCACCGGATGGCGATGCCCTGAGGCCCCGTTCTCGGGCAGGTAAAGGTCGGCGAAGAGTTGTTGTGGCCAGTTATCTGGGGAGAACTGTAAATTGCGCTCTACCTGAAAGGATTGCTCTCCCGGCAAGGCCGCGTTCTCTGGTCCATTGTGGTGGGTCGCGCATCCGGCCAGCAACAGCAGGCTGCCAATCACGCCGACCAACCCACCCCGTCTGCCCCCTGTTCGGTAACCGGGCACTGGGCTCTCCTTTTTCAGGCGAATTGAGGTTTCACATCAAATCTACGACGCACTGATATTGATGGATGCCGGTACGGGGCGGATTGCCTCATCCAGACTCCATTGTCCGACATTCAGTACAGTGTCCGGTTTCAAGGACAATCTCTGCAAGGCTCGCAATAGGCGTGTTTTTTGATGATTGCCGGCCCCGGGACTGTCCGGAAATCCGGAATTATTCTCTCAAGTTCAAGTAATAGGTAATTTTAATATATATAAATCAGATACATAGCCAATTGGCACAGGATGCGCATGGCGTTCCCGGGGCCCGGCTTGCGGCCTGGTCTGTTCGTTTACAACAACAAACAAGGAACGATCATGAAACGAATAATGCTCTGCGCCCTGATCGGCGCCACGGGGTTGACCCTCTCAGCTTGCAAGGATAATCCACCGTTCAACGAAATCCCCGATTTCATTCAGGGCGATATCAGTCAGACCAGCTACGACGGTATCACCGATGACCTGCTTACTGCGGGCCTGGGTGCCAGCGGTCTGGCCAGTGCGCCCGGGCCTGCATTCGCAGACCCTTTGAACCCTACCGCTGCAGAACTCCGGCGGTTGGCGATCTATAACAACTACCGCGCACTGGTGGATACCGCCCCCGGAGGCGGTTATGGGACCTTCTTTGGTCCGCAGGTTAACGCCAGCGGTGAAGGCCTGATTGCGGGTGAAGAATTCATTGCCTACATGTCTGTGCCCGGAACCGACGTGCCGGTTACGGTGATGGCCCAGGTGCCCGATAGCTTTGACCCGGATCGACCCTGCATGGTCACGGCGCCGTCCTCCGGCTCCCGGGGCATCTACGGTGCTATCGGTACGGCCGGCGAGTGGGGCCTGAAAAAAGGGTGTGCTGTCGTATACACCGACAAGGGCACAGGAACAGGTTCCCATAACCTGGCTACAAACACCGCCCAGCGGATTGATGGCACGCTCACCTCCGATGTCGAACCAGTGCAGTTCCGGGCCGACCTGACCGATGGGCAGCGAGCGGATTTCGACAGCGCGTGGCCGGATCGGTTTGCCTGGAAGCACGCTCACTCCAGAGCCAATCCGGAAGCCGACTGGGGCCAGCATGTACTGCAGTCCATCGAATTCGGGTTTTACGTGCTGAACGAGAAGTTTGGCCGTGAGCTGGGCAACGGCGAAACGCTGCTGACCATCAAACCCAAAAACACCGTGGTCATTGCCTCCAGTGTCTCCAACGGTGGTGGTTCTTCCGTCCGTGCAGCCGAGCAGGATACGAAGGGCCTTATCGATGGAGTGGCGGTGTCCGAGCCCAACGTGAACCCGCAGGTGGACCGAAGCTTCACCATACGCCAGGGCGAGGGCCCGGAGATTACCGAGCACAGCCGCAGCCTGCTGGATTACACCACGGCCCTTGCCGTCTATCAGGGTTGTGCCAACCAGGCGCCGGCGATCCGGGACGATGCGCCATTGAACGCCACCTTCAATCCCCCTGCAATCGGCGAGAATATCTGTAACTCCCTTGCCAACAAGGGTCTGGTAAGTGGTGCCACGCTGGATGACCGGGCTACCGAAGCGCTGCGCATCCTGAACGAGGACTTTGGTATTCAGCCGGAGCAGAATCTGTTGGCGCCGGTGCACTTCGGGCTCGCCGTAGCCCAGAGTATTTCCATGACCTATGCCAATGCTTATAGTCGCGCCGGTGTCGAGGATCGTGTCTGTGATCTCAGCCTGGCGGCCGTGGATGGCGCCGGGGCAGTGGCTCCGATAGCGCCGGGGGTAGAGGCCGCTCTGTTCTCTATCAGCAATGGCATTCCGCCGTCGGCCGGGGTGAACATCGTCTACGATGGTGCCGATGGTCAGCCCACCAATCTGCCTGCCAGTGCTTCACCAAGTACCAACCAATTGGACTATGGCCTGGATGCACTGTTGTGCCTTCGTAGCCTTGCCCAGGGCAGCGACGCCGTCAGCGGAGCTGATCTGCAGGGCTCTGACGCCGAGCTGGCAACGGCTATTGCCGAGGGTATCGCCGAAGTCCGTGCCTCGGGTGATCTGCAGGGCAAGCCGACGGTTTTCGTGACCGGCCGTGCCGATGCGATTCTACCCATCAACCACACCTCCCGGCCCTATTTTGGCCTGAACCAGCGAGTGGAGGGGGAGAAAAGTAACCTGCGGTACTACGAAATCCTGAACGCGCATCACCTGGACGTACTTAATGGGTTCCCGGGCGTTGCTGACCGGTATGTGCCGTTGCACCACTATTATTTCCAGGCGCTGGACCTGGTCTGGGCGAATCTGACTGAAAAGCGGGCGTTGCCGCCAAGCCAGGTAGTCCGGACGGTGCCACGGGGCGCTATCACAACACCGCTGGCGGAGGTCAACCTGCCGGCGATCAATCCCGCGCCGGATGCTGGCGACCGGATTGTCTTTACTGACAATCAGGTCCGGATCCCGGAATAAGTGTGACACGCGCCGGCCCGTTGCGGGGCCGGCTTCGTTTGCCCCCGGTCCGGGGGCCCCATATACTTCCGTCACTGCACCCGGCCTGTCGGGTGCGAGGGTTATCCAGATGAATGACATTCGACCCGTTGGTGCGCGGTACATGACACAGCTGTTTTCTGACAACAATAAAAGTGGCCTGACCAGAGACCTGATCGAAGCCCTGTTTCCCATGTTCGAGGAAGCCAGCGCCGGTGCCATCGCCGTGGACTGCGATGCACGGATTACCTGGATTAACAGCAGCTACTCCCATCTTCTTGGCCTGGGCGATCCGTCTACCATCATCGGCAAACCGGTGCGCCAGCTAATCCCTCACACCCGAATGCCCGAAGTGGTCGAAACCGGTAAACCCCTGCTGCTGGACATCATGGAGCACAACCAGCAACAGTTGGTGGTAACGCGCCTGCCGTACTACGACGACAACGGAAAAATCGTCGGTGCCGTGGCCTTTGTACTTTACGACGACCTTCAGCCCCTGACGCCACTGGTGTCGAAATACCGTCGGCTCCACCAGGATCTTGCGGCCGCGCGCAAGGCGTTGGCGAAAAAGGCACGAGGTACTCGCTACAGCCTCGGTGATTTCGTTGGTGCCAGCCCGGCAGCGCTGGAGGTCAAGCGTCGCGCGCGCTTGGCGGCCGGACGCGATATGCCGGTTCTACTGCTGGGAGAAACGGGCACCGGCAAGGAAGTACTCGCCCAGGCGATTCATACGGTCTCGGGACGTGCGGAGAAACCGTTCGTGGGAGTGAACGTGGCCGCCATTCCGGACAACCTCCTTGAGGCCGAGTTCTTTGGCGTCGCACCCGGCGCCTACACCGGTGCCGATCGCCGCACCCGGGAAGGCAAGTTTCAACTGGCTAACGGTGGCACCCTGTTTCTCGACGAGGTGGGTGACATGCCGTTGCCGCTGCAGGCCAAGCTGTTGCGGGCCCTGCAAGAGGGAGAGATTGAACCGCTGGGCTCCAACAAGGTGGTTTCGGTGGATGTTCGGGTTATTGCTGCCACCAGCAGAAATCTTGAGGTCATGATCTCCGAAGGTACTTTCCGCTCCGATCTTTATTACCGCCTTAATGTCCTGGAAATCCCCATTCCACCCTTGAGGGATCGGCTGGCGGATCTCGGTGTGCTCTGCGAAGCGCTTCTTGAAGAGATCTGCGAGGGTCTGGAGTTGCGTGGTGAGATTACGGATGCCGGCGTCTCGGCGCTGGGCAGTTATGACTGGCCGGGCAATATCCGTGAGTTGCGCAACGTTCTCGAGCGGGCAATGACCATGGGCGAGGAAGGTGGCTTGCTCGATGCCGACGCGATTTTCAAGGTGTTGCCCCGAGCCGGGACGCGCCCGGTGTCTTCTCTTGCACCGCAACCCGTGAGGCCGTTGTCCCAGACACTCGCCGAGGCAGAGGCCCAGGCGATCGAAGAAGCTCTGGTGGCAAGCCGTGGCAACCGTACCCGGGCTGCCAAGCTGTTGGGTATATCCCGATCTGTTCTGTACGAGAAACTGGCCAAGTTGTCCTGAAATCCGGACGACTGTCTGCTCATCCGTACAATCCCTTACGACTGACGTCTAATGATGTCCTAAATTCCGGACACTTTCCCTCGTGCCGGCTTCGACCGCATTTTATAACTTGCTGAATTATATCAATAAAACTAAGATGGCATAGTGTCTGCTATATCCGAGGCGCAGGACGTCAGAACAATGCACAGAACAAGACTGGCGCTAACTGTTGGACCCCAAACATCACCCTGTCCGTCTGTTCCTGCATTCTCTGATTATACTCAGTTCAGGCCTTTCTGGTTGAAAGCCGCCAGGCCAGACAAAACAACAAAGTTAGGAGACTTGCCAATGAAACTTCTCAAGGCTCTCACCGGTGTGGCCGGTGCGATCGCTCTTACCACGGGCTCCGCTTTTGCAGACGATCTGCGCTGGAAAATGCCCGTAGCCTTCGCAACCAACCTTCCTGGCCTCGGTTCTCCCGCTGCCTGGGTTGCAGACAACCTCACTACCGCTTCTGATGGCAGCATCCAGGTCCGTGTCTATGAGCCCGGCAAGCTGGTTCCGCCGTTCGACATCCTGCAGTCCGTCTCAGACGGCAAGGTTTCCGCCGGTTACACCTGGATCGGTTACGACCAGGGCAAAGTGCCTGCGATTCCCCTGTTTGCCGCTGTTCCCTTCGGCATGAAGCCGCCTGCCTACATCGGCTGGTATTACTACGGTGGCGGTCATGAAATGCTGCAGGAAACCTATGCCAACAAAGGCTTCAATGTTCACGCACAGCTGTGCGGCATCATTGGGCCTGAAACAGCGGGTTGGTATTCCGAGCCCATCGAGACCCTGGAAGATTACAAAGGCCTGAAGATCCGCTTCGCCGGCCTCGGCGGCAAGGTCCTCGAAAAGCTGGGCGCCTCTGTCACCATGATGCCTGGCGGCGAGCTCTACCAGGCACTGGAGAAGGGCACCATCGATGCCACCGAATTCTCCATGCCAGCCATCGATCAGATCCTCGGCTTCAACCAGGTGGTCAAGTACAACCTGTTCCCGGGCTGGCACCAGCAGTTCACAGCCCAGTACATGCTGATCAACAAGGACGAGTGGGCACGGGCCACCGAGGCACAGAAGGCGCTGGTTGAGGCTTCCTGCACCGCGGCAACCACCCGTGGTCTGGCCGAGGGCGAGTACAAGAACGGCAAGGTTCTGGCCGAGTTCCAGGACAAGGGCGTTCAGGCTGACCAGATCCCCCGCGACGTTCTGCTCAAGTTGCGCGAAGTAACCGAGGAAGTGCTTGAAGAAGAAGCTTCCAAGGATGCTGACTTCAAGCGTGTCTATGAAAGCCAGCAGGAGTTCATGGAATCCTACAAGGTGTGGGATACCCGCGCCTATGTTCCGGCGGACCTGTAAGGTTCGGGGCTGACCCAGGGCACCGGACGCAATGCCGGTGCTCTTTGATTTAGTCTGGATGGCCCTGCGGGGCCATCCTTGTTTCACGGCAGGCTTTCTGAACGAGGAACTGTTGTATGACAGTGTCTGATAAAGGCTCTCCGCCCGAGGTGCATGCATCGGCGTCGGACGCCGGTCAATTTATTCATCATCACACCGAGTTTCCAACCACCTGGCTAAGCCGGGTTCTGGACGCCGTGATTTCTGCAATAGGCAAGAGTGCCTCCTGGCTCTGGATTGTGGTCACGGGCGTGATTATCTACGCAGTGGTGGGGCGCTATGCCTTTGGCATGGGGTCGGTCACTCTGGAGGAAGTTCAATGGCATCTGGCTGGCGCGGGCTGGTTGTTGGGGCTGGGCTACACCCTGGTAACCGATGATCACGTGCGGGTGGACGTTATCCATGAGCGCTTGTCGTTGAAAGGCCAGGCCTGGATCGAGCTGTTTGGGCTGGTGTTCCTGTTGTTGCCGTTTTTGGTGTTGGCGGTCTACGAAATGATTCCCTATGCCGTGAGCTCCTGGGAGCAGGGCGAGACCAGTCAGGCGCCGGCGGGCCTTCCTTACCGCTGGATTCTCAAGGGCGTTCTCGCGCTGTCGTTTGGGCTCCTGATCGTCGCGGCCCTGTCCCGTCTGCTGAAAGTGACGGCTTTGCTTTTCGGCTTTCCGAAGCCAATCCGGGTCGAGTCCGGTGAGACCAAGAAAGAGGATGCGTCCTGATGGAGCTTGAAACCCTATTTGTAATCGGCATGTTCCTCACCTTCGGGGCGCTGCTGATGACCGGCTATCCGGTTGCTTGGGTACTGGGCGGCACCGCGGTTATCTGGACCGTTGTTGGTGTCGTCGCCGTTGAGAATTTTGGAGCCAATCTGTGGTTCGATTATCAATCTTCCATGGGGCTTGTGCCCGAGCGAATCTGGAAGGTGGTCAGTAGCGAAACCCTTGTGGCACTGCCCATGTTTATATTCATGGGCATCATGCTTGACCAGTCCGGCGTAGCCGAGCGACTGATGAACAGCATGGTCAAACTGTTTGGCGCCGTTCGCGGCGGCTATGCGGTGACCGTCATCGTTATCGGCGTTCTGTTGGCCGCGACCACCGGTATCATCGGGGCGTCCGTCGTGCTCCTCGGCATGTTGTCCCTGCCGGTAATGATGGAGAACAAGTACGACAAGGGCTTTGCGGTGGGTACGGCGTGTGCCACCGGAACCCTGGGTATTCTGATTCCGCCCTCCATTATGCTGGTTCTGATGGCCGACCGCCTGGCGGTTCCCGAGGCGTCAGTCGGTGACCTGTTCATGGGCGCCTTCTTCCCCGGCCTTATGCTGGGTGCCATGTACGTGGCCTACGCGATTATCCGTCCGATGCTGCAGCCGAACATTGCGCCGGTGCCGGAAGGTACCGAAAAAGTGAGCTGGGCCATCGTCTGGGAAGTGGCAAAGGCAGTAGTGCCAACCGCCGCGTTGATCCTGGGCGTACTGGGTTCCATCTTTGCCGGCATAGCGACTCCAACGGAGGCTTCCGGTGTGGGCGCCCTGGGTGCTCTCCTGCTGGCACTGATGTCTGGCCGACTGAACCTGAACGTGCTGAACTCTTCCATGCAGCAGACGACGCGCACGGCGGCGTTCATCTTTGCCATCTTCCTGGGTGCCACCGCGTTCTCCGTGGTCCTGCGGGGTCTGGGCGGCGACCAAGTGATCGAAGACGCTCTGTTGGGTCTGCCGTTCGGTCCTTATGGCGTGATTCTGACCATTCTGTTCGGCGTATTCCTGCTCGGCTTCTTCCTGGACTGGGTGGAAATCACACTGATCATCCTGCCGCTGGTGGCCCCGGTTGTGCAGAGCCTTGGCTTTGATCTGGTCTGGTTCACCATCCTGTTTGCCATGTGCCTGCAGACCTCTTTCCTGACGCCACCGGTCGGATTCGCGCTGTTCTACATCAAGGGTGTAGCGCCGCCGGAGATCGCCGTTACCGACATCTACCGTGGCGTTATACCGTTCATCATTATTCAGCTGGCAGCGCTGGCTATTGTGTTCGTGGTACCGGAAATCGCGACCTGGCTGCCCAGCGTGGCTTACGACTAAGGAGAAAATAACCATGCGTCTGGAAAACCGGATTGCTTTGATTACCGGTGCCGGTCGCGGCATCGGCCGGGCCATTGCCGAGGCCTACGGCCGCGAAGGCGCCAAGGTCGCTGTGGCTGATCTGACACTCGAGGCGGCCCAGGACACCGTAGATGCCATCGAGCAGGCCGGCGGCACTGCCATCGCCCTTGAAATGGATGTGACTGACGAAGATGCAGTTGACGTAAACGTCAACTCTGTGGTTAAACAGTGGGGTGGTCTGGACATCGCCATTGCGAACGCCGGCATCCAGCACATTGATCCGGTGCACAAACTGGCTTATTCCGATTGGCGCAAAGTCATGAATGTGCATCTTGATGGCGCTTTCCTGGTGACTCGCGCGGCACTCAAGCACATGTACGAGAGCGGCGGTGGCACCATGCTCTACATGGGGTCGGTGCATTCTCTGGAGGCTTCTCCCCTGAAAGCCCCTTATGTGGCGGCCAAGCACGGCATGCTGGGGTTGTGTCGGGCGGTGGCGAAGGAAGGTGCGGAACACGGGGTGCGGAGCAACATCATCTGCCCCGGGTTTGTGCGCACGCCCCTGGTGGACAAGCAGATTCCGGAACAGGCCAAGGAGCTGGGCATTTCCGAAGAGGAAGTGATCAGTAAAGTTATGCTCAAGAACACTGTGGACGGGGAATTCACCACCCTGGAAGACGTGGCAGAGTTGGCGGTTCATCTGGCTGCATTCCCCTCTGCGGCTTTGACTGGCCAGTCCATCGTAGTCAGTCACGGCTGGCATATGCAGTAACATTCAGGAGATATGGATGAGCAATGAAGAACAATCACCGGTAGTCTGGTCTCCGTCGGAAGACACCCTGGCCAATTCCCGTATGGGCCAGTTCAGGACATGGCTTGAGCAGCAGGGCTTCGGCCCGTTTGCTGACTACCACGCACTGCACCAGTGGTCCATTGATGAGCTGGAAACCTTCTGGCAAAAAGTCTGGGATTACTGTGGTCTTGTCTGCGATACGCCGGCTGAAAAAGTACTGGGCAAGCATGAAATGCCGGGCGCCGAATGGTTCCCCGGGATGAAGCTGAACTTTGCTGCCAACCTGCTGAGGCTGGCAGATGGTGAGCACCGCGATCGCGAAGCGGTCGTGGCGTACTGCGAAACCCGTCCGGTGCTGCGTCGCACCTACGCCGAACTGAAAGCCGATGCCGGTGCCCTGGAAGCCTTCCTGCGCAGCAAAGGCATCAAACAGGGTGACCGGGTAGCCGGTGTTGTTACCAACGGCTATGAAGCCCTGGTGGGGATGCTGGCCGCTACAAGTCTTGGGGCCATCTGGAGTTCCGCGTCACCGGATTTCGGCATCGGCGCGATTCTTGACCGCTTTGGCCAGATCGAACCTTCGGCTCTGATCGTCGTGAACGGCTACGGCTACGGCGGCAAAGTGTTTGCGCGCCAGCAGGATTTTGCCGAGCTCATTGCCGGCCTGCCAACGCTCAAGGCGGTTGTCAGTGTCCAGCAACTGCCAGACGAGGCTCCGATTTCGGGCGATCTGGTGACTACCTGGGAAAACGCCCTCGCTGCTGGCGAAGGAACGGCTCCTTCCTTTACGCCTCTGCCTCCGGATCATCCGGTGTATATCCTGTATTCCTCCGGCACCACGGGCAAACCCAAGTGCATCGTGCACGGCAATGCTGGCCTGCTGGTCAATCATGCCAAGGAGCTGATGCTTCACGGCGACGTTGGCCCCGAAGACCGATTCCTGTACTTCACCACCTGTGGCTGGATGATGTGGAACTGGCAGGCCTCCGCCCTGATGACCGGCGCCGCCGTGATCACCGTTGATGGCTCTCCGGGTTACCCGAGCCTGAACTTTCTGTGGGACACCGTTGCGGAAGAGAAGGTCACCCACTTCGGAACCAGCGCCCGGTTCATTGCCGGCTGCCGAAAAGGCGAACTCAAGCCCGCAAAAACCCTGGATCAGAGCAAGCTGCGAGTGGTGTTTTCCACCGGCTCACCGCTGTTGCCGGAAGACTATGACTGGGTTTACAGCGATGGCGCCCCCGACGCCCTGCTTGGCTCCATTGCCGGTGGCACGGACATCTGCGGCTGCTTCGTGGGTTCAACGCCACTGCTGCCTGTTCGCCGCGGCGAAATCCAGTGCCGTTTCCTGGGCGTCGACGCGGTTGCCTACGGCGACGATGGCCAGCCGGTCAGTGAAGGTCGCGGCGAGCTGGTCTGCCGTCAGCCGCTGCCATCCATGCCCGTCAGCTTCTGGCAGGATCCGGATGGCGAGCGCTACCGCGACGCCTACTTCAACACCTTCCCGGGCGTATGGGCCCATGGTGATTTCATCGAGTTCACCGAACACGGCGGCGCCATCATCTATGGCCGCTCTGACGCCACCCTGAACCCGGGCGGCGTTCGAATCGGTACCGCGGAAATCTACCGCCAGGTCGAAACCGTGGCCGAGGTCAAAGACAGCCTCGTTGTCGGCCGTCAGATCGACGGCGACGTGGAAGTGGTTTTGCTGGTGGTTCCGGCCGACGGTCAGGAAATCACCGACGATCTGCTGAAACAGCTCAAGAGTCGAATCCGCGAGGGCGCCAGCCCACGGCACGTGCCCAAGCACATTGTGGAGGTGAACGACATTCCGTACACCCGCAGTGGCAAAAAGGTGGAATTGGCAGTGGCCCGTCTGATCAATGGTTCGAAGAAGGCGGACAATCGGGATGCTTTGGGGAACCCCGAAGCGTTGGATCACATTCGGGAGCGGTTGGCCGAGGTTGGGCTGTTGCCCAGTTGAAGGTCTGAAATCTGATGGAGGCTGTCGGTTTATGCTGTGCTAATCCGACTTACTCTCTTGATTTTGTCGACAAAAATGCTTCCGAGAATGGCCTTGATTGACCGCGCGGAGGCACACCGAGAGGCCCGGTGAGCGGCAGAAGAACCCCTTTCCAAAACTGTGCGGAGCCAGGGATGGCGGAGCCCAAGCGTCACAGGGATGTGCCGTTAGGAGCGTGTTTTGGAAAGGGGTTCTTCTGCCGCTCTACCCGAATGTCCGATGTTAGAAAGTTTCGTAAATTCCCGCCATTTCATCGTCTTGTAACCGAAGATCAGGCATTTTTAGTCCGTTCTTATACTAAGATCGTAACCAAAATTAACGAAAAAATGGTATCTTAGTAGCCCTATCAAAAGTTCCTAATCAGTCATTGCTCAGGTCGGACGTTCAAAAGACGCCTGACCCCGCCATGACCGTCCTGAACCCACCCATTAGCCTGAGGACGAAAATGACATCATCCAAAGCCAAGATTGTCTACACACTGACTGACGAGGCGCCAGCCCTCGCAACACGGTCGCTTCTTCCCATCCTGGAAACCTACGCCAAGCCGGCTGGTATTGAATTCGAAACCAGCGACATCTCTCTCGCGGCGCGTATTCTGGCGAACTTCCCGGATTATCTGGAGGAAGATCAGCGGGTTCCGGATGCCCTGGCCGAACTGGGTGAATACACCAAGGACCCGGACGCCAACATCATCAAACTGCCGAATATCTCAGCGTCCATTCCCCAGCTGCGGGCCGCGATCAAGGAGCTGAACGAGCAGGGTTACAACGTTCCGGAATACAAAGAAAACCCGGAAAATGACGAAGAGAAAGAAATTCAGTCCCGCTATGCCAAGGTTCTCGGTAGTGCCGTTAACCCGGTGCTGCGTGAGGGCAACTCCGACCGTCGTGCGCCGACTGCCGTAAAGGCTTTTGCCCGCAAATACCCGCATTCCATGGGTGAGTGGAGCCCGGCCTCACGTACCCACGTGGCCCACATGCGCGGTGGTGACTTCTACTCCAGCGAGCAGTCCGTAACTCTCGACAAGGCGACCAAAGCCAACATCGTGTTCGAGAACAAGCAGGGTAAGCAGACGGTTCTGAAATCCGACCTGCCGCTGCAGGAAGGCGAAGTGCTGGACGGCATGTTCATGAGCAAGAAGGCGCTGGTGAAGTTCTTCGAGGACGCCATTGCCGATTGCGAGAACACCGGTGTCATGTTCTCCCTGCACGTGAAAGCCACCATGATGAAAATCTCCCACCCGATCGTGTTCGGTCACGCGGTGAAGGTTTTCTACAAAGATCTGTTCGACAAGTACGGCGAGCTGTTCGACGAGATCGGCGTGAACCCGAACAACGGTCTGTCCAGCGTGGTCGAGAAGATCAAGCAACTGCCGGAATCCAAGCAGGAGCAGATCCAGGAAGACCTGCACGCCTGTTACGAGCACCGTCCGGAAATCGCCATGGTTGATTCCGTCAAGGGCATCACCAACCTGCACGTTCCAAGCGACGTCATTGTTGATGCTTCCATGCCGGCGATGATCCGTAACTCCGGCAAGATGTGGGCGCGTGACAACAAGCTCAAGGACACCAAGGCGGTTATGCCCGAGTCCACCTACGCCACCATCTACCAGGAAGTGATCAACTTCTGTAAGACTCACGGTGCCTTCGATCCCACCACCATGGGGACCGTACCGAACGTTGGTCTGATGGCGCAGAAAGCCGAAGAGTACGGCTCTCACGACAAGACCTTTGAAATCAAGGAAGACGGTGTTGTTCGCGTTGTTGCCGAAGACGGCACCGTGCTGACCGAGCACAACGTTGAGAAAGGCGACATCTGGCGCGCATGCCAGACCAAGGACCTGCCGATCCGTGACTGGGTCAAGCTGGCGGTCAATCGTGCCCGTGCCACCGGTATGCCGGCCGTGTTCTGGCTGGACGACGAGCGTGCTCACGACGCGCAGCTGATCCAGAAAGTGAACACCTATCTGAAGGATCACGACACTGAAGGTCTGGATATCCGCATCATGTCCCCGGTTCGCGCCATCCGCTGGACCATGGAGCGCCTGATTCGCGGTCTCGACACCATCTCCGTGACCGGTAACGTACTGCGTGACTACCTCACCGACCTGTTCCCGATCCTTGAGCTGGGTACCAGTGCCAAGATGCTGTCCATCGTTCCGCTGCTCAACGGCGGTGGCCTGTACGAGACCGGTGCCGGCGGTTCCGCACCCAAGCACGTGCAGCAGCTGATCCAGGAAAACCACCTGCGCTGGGACTCTCTGGGTGAGTTCCTGGCCACTGCGGTCTCCCTGGACGAGCTGGGCGAGAAGCAGAACAACGAGCGCGCGCGTCTGCTGGGTCAGACCCTGGACAAGGCCACCGAGCGTCTGCTGGAAAACAACCAGTCTCCGTCCCGGGTAACCGGCGAGCTCGACAACCGTGGTTCCCACTTCCACCTCGCCCGCTACTGGGCAGAGGAACTGGCCAACCAGGACAGCGACAAGGAGCTGAAGGAGTTCTTCACCAAGCTGTCTGCACAGCTGGAAGAGAACAAGGACAAGATCCTGGAAGAGATGACGGTGGTTCAGGGCAACCCGGCGGATATCGGTGGCTACTACCACCCGCCGATGGAGAAGGTCTGCGAAGTGATGCAGCCGAGCGCCACGCTGAACCGGATTCTCGAAGAAGCTCGCGCATCCGTGAAGTAAGTCAGCCTGTGAGCATCCGGCTTAACAGGCGGATGCCCTCAAAAAACCGGACAACCCTGGCGGGTTCTCCGGTTTTTTTATGGCTGTATACCGGGCGTTCATTCCTTGTCCGGTTCGTCCTGATAGCCTTTGCCGGTTTCGCCGGCTCGCCTGAGCTGAATCAGGGTGAGTGGGGGTCCCACCAGTTCAAAGATCACCGTTGCACCAATGACCAGAGGCAGAATATACGTCAGTTCCGGCAGCCGTTCTGTGGCCAGCAGTGCCAGGCCTAGGGCAACGCCGGCCTGGGGCATGAGGCAGGCGCCGATCCGTTTCCGGGTATGAGATGCAGAACCGGCCAGATAGCCGCCGAACCGTCCGCCGGCCAACCTGCCGGCAATCCGGGCGGCAACATAGGCGAGGCCCAGTGCGCCGAGGGTTGGCAGCATGGCCCACTCGAGCTGGTAGCCGGCCATAAAGAAGAACAGGGCCAGGAACGGCTCGGAAACCCCTTCAATTGAGCGGAACGGGCGCACATGATGCCTTGCCCGGTTGGCGACCACGATGCCGAGGGTCATGCAGGTCAGCAGATAGGAGAGACCAAGAAATGACGCGATACCGGCGGCTACAAAAACAAACCCGGCGGACTCGAGCAACATCGGCTCGCCGGGCCGCAGCCGGCCCGTAAGCCAGGCCATAGGCAGACCCAGGACCGTGCCCAGCAGAACCGCCCCTCCGACATCCAAAAGACCGACTCCGAGGGTCGAAAGCCCGGTACCGCCTTCGCCCAGCAGCAGTTGTGCACCGACCAGGCAGATACTGAACAGGATGGCGCCCCAGGCATCATCAATGGCGACGACCTGGAACACCAGCCGGGTCAGCGGACCGTTCGCACCAGCTTCCTTCAACGTATCAAGTGTTGCTGCCGGTGCTGTTGCTGTTGCGATGGAACCCAGGAGCAGCGCAGCGGGTAGATTACGAGTAACAAGCCAGACTGCAACGGCAACAAATGCCGCCGTCACCAGAGTGACCGCGAGGCTCACAATCACGGCTTCCCGGCCTTCTGACAGGTTTTTCACTGCCATGCGCTCGCCCAGCAGGAAGCCGACCATGGCAAGCGTTAATTGGGTAATGAATCCGAAGTGATCGTCTGCACCTGCTGGCAGAAGATCCAGAAGTTCCGGCCCGGCAAGCGCCCCAAGCAATAGCAACAGGGTAACCCTGGGCACGTGTATGCGCTGGCCGATGCCGTGTGCGGCAAGAGCCAGCAGCAGGGTGCCGCCGATTAGTAGCAGATCCGTTGCGTGATTCACGGGCTACTCCTGGTGGGGGGTGGAATGTAGCGGAGCGAACGCGCCTTTGGTCAGGAGGGCCAGATCGCGGGGCGCAAGTTCAATCTCTAGCCCTCTGCGCCCCCCGCTGACAAATATGGTGTCGAAGTCCAATGCCGAGTCGTCAATAAAGGTTGTCAGCTGTTTTCTCTGGCCCAGGGGGCTGACACCACCCAGGACATAGCCGGTGGTGCGCTCGACCAACTGTTTGTCTGCCATCCCGGCTTTTTTCCCACCTGAGGCCCGGGCGATCAGTTTCATATTGAGCATGGTGGTCACCGGGACAATGGCAACCACCAGCTCCTTGCCGTCGATGGCCACAACCAGTGTTTTGAAGACCCGGGCGGGATCCACGCCGGTTTTCTCGGCGGCCTCGGTACCATAGCTCTCGCTGGCCGGGTCGTGGTCGTACTCATGGATGGTATGGGGTACAGAGGCTTTGCGCGCAGCGTTGATGCCAGGCGTCATGCTGGGCTCCTGAAAGACGGCAGAAACCGGGAATTAAAGCAGCTAAGCGGCATCACAACAACTGTCTGGCGTGGAGGCAAAACCCGATTCCTGGGTGGATTTTACCGGGCATGACATTTGACGCTCGACTTAAAGCGCCGTTATGACTATTTTTCGTACATTATAATTATTCAAACATCGATGGCGGTGTTCATGGAGCCTTCGTCGTCGAAATCTCAGGGAATGAAAAGCTTGAACGAAAACCGCACACCCCTGCGGCGCGCTGGCTGGGTTGCCGTGGTCTATCTGATCGCCGGCTTTGCCTGGATTGCGTTTTCCGACACTCTCGCGGAAGCATGGTTTCCCGATCCGAAAACCCTCTCCGTCATCCAGACCTGGAAAGGCTCTTTCTTTGTGCTGATAACCGGGGTGATTCTCTTTTCCGTGTTGCTCCGCCAACTCACCAAGGATCGGGCCCTGCTCAACCTCCAGCACCGACAACGGCAAGCACTCCGTGAGCGCGAGCGGCAGCTCCAGATCCTGATGGACAATCTCCCGGGCATGGCCTATCGCTGCCTGTATGATCCCGACTGGACGATGAAATTTGTCTCCCAGGGGTGTACCAAGTTGACTGGTTATGAACCGGACGAGTTGGTCAATAACCGCGTCACCAGCTATGCGGCGCTGGTCAGCGACGCTTCTAATCAGCAACTGTTCGAGCAAGTCAGAGTGGCCCTGGAAAAAGAAGAATCGTTTTCCCTGGAATACGAGGTCACCCGAAAAGACGGCAGTCGTATCTGGGTCTGGGAGCGGGGACGAGGCGTTCAGGAGGACGATGGCTCGCTCCACCTGGAAGGCATCATTCTGGACATTTCTGACCGCAAAGTGCTAGAGACAGAGCTTGAGCAAATGGCCACTCGGGATACCCTGACCGGTCTTCTGAACAGGCGGGAGATGTCCCGGGTGCTGGATGAGGAGCTTCAGAGAGCCCGTCGTTACCAGCGACCCATGGCAGTGCTCTGGGTGGATTTCGACCATTTCAAGGATGTGAATGACACCTACGGCCATGCTGCAGGTGACTCGGTTCTCAGAGCTATCAGCCGCCTGTTGCTGGGTAGCGTCCGCAGCGTCGATTCCATCGGTCGGTTTGGCGGCGAGGAGTTCGTGATTGTTTTGCCTGAAATGGATCTGGAGGAGGCCCAGGAAACGGCCGAGCGTTTACGGCGCAAAGTGGCGGAAGAGCCGCAGCCGTTGGGGAATGGCGAGGCGGTGCCCCTGACCATCAGCGTGGGCGTTGCGGTCTACCCGGATCACGGGCAGACTGCTTCGACACTCTGTGCCGCCGCCGACAAAGCCATGTATCTGGCAAAGGATAGGGGCCGCAACTGTGTCGCCATGGCGCACCTGCACGACCAGGTCCATAATCAGTAGTGAGACTCGTGTCCTGGCAGGTGGAGGAGGTGACGTCCGCTTTGCTGCGGCCCGGCCAATGTGGCCCGGGCCGGTTCTGTTGAACATAGAAAAACAACAATCGTACTGAAAAAGGTTTGAGCCGATGAACCGACTTGCCCGCCGTGCCCTCCATAGCAGTCAGATTCCCGAGGATCTCGAATCCGTCACCTTTCGGGATGATGCCGGTGAAAATCCGGCTGCTGCCGGTGTCAGTCAGGAAACGGTTGATGCCCTGTGGCGCAGCGTCCAGAGCCTTTACCGGACCGGCGTGCACCCGGGTATCCAGATTTCCATCCGCCACAAGGGTGAGCAGGTTCTGCACCGGGCGATTGGCCATGCCAGTGGCAATGGCCCCCATGACCCGCGCGACGCCGCCAAGGTTCCGATGACGACTGATACTCCGATCTGCTACTTCTCCGCCTCCAAGGCGGTGACGGCACTGCTTATGCACATGCTGGCGGAACAGGGCCTGGTCAACCTGATGGATCCCGTCTCCTACTACTGCCCGGAGTTCGGGGTTAATGGGAAAAGGACCATCACCGTTCACCAGATTCTTTCTCACCGCGGGGGCATTCCTGCCATTCCACGGGAAACGCCGATTGATGTGCTGTGGGATAACGATGAAATCTGGCGTCTGCTCTGTGCTGCACGACCGGTGGAAGTGGACGGCGCCAAGGTGGCCTATCACGCCATCACCGGCGGTTTTGTCCTGCAGCGGGTATTGGAACGCGTCACGGGCGACACCATTGAAAAATACCTCGACAAGCATTTGCGTCGGCCCATGGGCATGAAATGGTTTACCTATGGCATTGCCCCGGAGCATCTCGATGAGCTGGCCTGCAATTACGCCACCGGACCAACGCCGCGTTTCCCCGTTTCCTGGGTTGTTAACCGCGCGCTGGGTGGCGATATCCGGACCGTCGAGCGGGTTACCAATGACCCGAGGTTCCAGGAAGCGGTGATTCCGGCGGGCAATCTGTGCGGTACGGCCGAGGAAATGGGCCGCTTCTTCCAGATGATGCTGAATGGCGGGCTCTGGAACGGCCGTCGTATCTGCAGCGAAATCACCATCCGCCGGGCCATTCAACAGTTCGGTTCGCTACAGATAGACCGCACCATGATGATACCCATGCGCTTCAGTGCCGGCATGATGCTGGGTGGCAATCCTGTGGGCCTCTGGGGTCAGAACAGCCGGTTTGCTTTCGGTCACGTCGGTCTGATCAACAAGCTGTGTTGGGCGGATGCGGCCCGAGATATTTCGGTCAGTCTGCTGAACACCGGCATCCCGATCGTCGGTCATCACCTGCCGGCACTGGCGAAGTTCGTGTATACCGTGGGCAATCGTTTTCCGTTGATACCCGAGCACCGGCGACCGCTGATCGCCGCCTGAGGCAAAGGGTTCAGAGCGTCCTGAGCTGGGCTTCGAGTATGCCCAGCACGGAGGACAGAATGTCCCTGAAATCCGTCAGGGTCTGGGTGCGCTGGATGACGTCTTCCCGGTTTTCATCAAGTCGCTCAAGCTTGGGCACAACCCGGCGTATGCCTTCTGTAATTACCTCATAGGGGTAATGGTGGTCCTGGATACTGAGCTTGTTTATCTCGGCCACTTCCTGGCTGAATATGCTGATGATGTCGTACAGCATGTCCTTGTGGTGAATGCTGCTGGCTTCCCAGTAGGCATCGTCCAGCAGTTCCAGCAGCGACAGATATTCACGGAGGGTATCCGCCACGGATGTCTGGGTCATGGGAGCTCCTGTCGGTGGGCATTGTCGTCTCTACAGGGAACTATAGCAGGGGTTCTGTCGTCTGGATGACAGGTGGTCCGGCAGAGCTGAAAATAAAAATGAAACTCTATTCATTTTAATTGCACTATGTCGGACAGTTGTGCAGACTTGCGTGATGGGAAAAGGATCTATCACGACTCATTGGACGAGAAGCCGAATGGACAAGCCCACCCCCCCCAGTAACCAGCCCGCCTCCCGCGAGGTCAAGCTGGACCATCACGACAGCGTTCGCAATCATGTGCACCAACAGGTGCGCTCTGAAGTTGAACGGCTGGAGCGCCGTATAAAAACCCTGCGTCTTGTCAAAGCACCCCACGCGGCCATCATGATCTCCACCTATGAACGCATGATCGACCGCAAGAAAGGCTTCCTGCAGAACTGGGACCTCAGGGATGGCGGCGCCGGCTAGCGGCCGGCGACAGGCACCGTTGTCCAGCTGGTAATCGCGTCGGCATCTTCCTGGTAGGTGCAATTGGCCGGATTCGGTATCGTGTCCTGCTCGTCCGTTGAGTCAGGATCGTCAATGCGCGCTGGCTCGCCGTTCGAGGCAAAAATCCTGACCACGTCCATGTTGTAATCCAGCTCGACTCTCAGGCAGTCCGGGCTGTTGTCTCCCAGGCCATAACCCGGATAGCGATCGAGTGTGATCACCTCGGATTCGTCATTCTTTATAAACAGCGTGTCGGTGTTTTCGTCAATGAAATCCTGGCGCAGTTCAATGCTGCCATGGTTCCGACTCAGGTAGTCGGCGGTGGCGAATTCGGTGGGGCTGTAGCCCAGTGTCATGAAACTGTTGGCATCAAACCGGCTGCCTGCCAGCACGCTGACCAGTTCCGGCTGGGCGGCCTGCTCCTCTTCTTCAACACTGCGGCTGACATACTGGATCGTGCGATATACCTTGTTTTCGAGATCCGAGCCTTCCGGGCCATCCGGCAGGTAACGCCAGTCGAGCGTCGGGTAGATCCAGAGCTGGTCGTTCAGCGGCAGATTGGCAATCACCGCCGACTGGTCTGTGAACCGGATCTGCGCGCCTTTGCCCCGGCTGTTGTAGGTGCCTGCGACACCATCTGCAATCCTCTGGCTGATGTATCGTTTGCCTTCCTGGAAATTGGTGACTTCGCCGGAGGCCAGCACCTGGTTCATCAGGTCCAGCGGGTTGCGCACGCTGTCATAGCTGTTGCCGGCGTCCGTTGGCGTGGCGCGGATGAAAACCTCGATGTGGCTGCGTATTTCCCCGGTGGTTTGCAGGTCGTCGGAATCGTCTGCTGCCGGCTGGATGCCCCGGTAAAAGTCCCAGAAACGGGTATTGCCGAGGTTGTCCGGTGCCACCTCCGTGTTTTCCAGGTTGAAGCTCGAGAACGTCAGATCCACATTGGTCGCCGGATTGAACGCGGAAGGTCCGGTATCCTCAAGTCCGCAGCCACTCAGGACAAGTGTGGTCATGGAAACAGCGGCGAAAATGCAGGAATGTCTCATTTCAGATGGCCCCGGGATGCGAAAAACGGTGTAAACGGCTAAAGTGAGTCACCGGGACGGTATAGCCCCGGCGTGGCTACTGACAGTAAAACAAAAAACCGGTATCTACCCTCGCGGAGATCACATTTTGCGGCAACGGCTTGAATTGGCGCCCCCGGCGGTG
>NZ_DDOI01000106.1:24450-25142 GCF_002341575.1 Marinobacter sp. UBA2498
CAGCGGTGACGTCTTTGGTAGCGGTCCTGCTGTTCCTGGTCACGGCCATGATGCCGGTGTCGGCCAGTGCGGCCGGGCCCTGCCATGATGGCGAGATTGTACTGGACGGCGGTATCGAGAGTATCCGTGATCTGGGTGGCTGCATCTGGTATCTCGAGGACCCGGGGCAGGAACTGACCCTCGATGAGGTTCGCGCTCTCGAATCGGGTGCCTTTACCCGCCACGAAGGCGGCGTGTTGAACTTCGGCTACACGGAATCCGCATACTGGGTGCGCCTGGATCTCCGCTCCGCGGGCAATCCTGACCAGAACGGATGGATCCTTGAGCTTGCCCTGCCTCTGGTGGATGAAGTCACCCTGTTCATGGTCCGCGACGGGGATCTGGTTGATCAGCGACAGGCGGGTTATGAGGACAACTGGGTGGAACGGGACCTCGCCGTCCCCAACCCGACATTCCGCCTTTCACTGGCACCGGATTCCCTGAGCCACGTCTACTTGCGGGTGGTCAACACCAATACTTTCCGTCTGCCGATCGGCCTCTGGCATCCGGACAACTACATCGAAAAAGTCTCGGTGGATGAGCTGGTGCGGGGCATCCTGCTTGGTTCGGTGCTGGCCATTCTCGCCTACAACCTGTTCGTCGCGGTCTCGGTTCGCGAGAGGAGCAACATCTATTACGTGCTCTACCTGGTC
>NZ_DDOI01000106.1:25180-35510 GCF_002341575.1 Marinobacter sp. UBA2498
GCTCTACCTGGTCTTTGCGGCCATCTTTATCTTCACCGAACAGGTTCACGGTATCCAGCTTCTCGACAGCCGGCCCGCTCTGTTCGACAAGCAGTTCCTGCACTTCCAGATCATTCTGACCTGGTTCTGGGGCCTGCTGATGGCAAGGTCACTGCTGGAGACCCGGGAGCGGTCGGCCGACCTTGATCAGGTGATCCGCCTCTGTCTCTATTCGGTGGTCGCGACGTTCGTGCTTTCCCTATTCCTGCCCTACCACGTGGCCATGGAATGGATTGTGGTTGGCTCTGTCCTGCTGAGCCTGATCCTGATTGTGGTCAGTTACCTGTCCTGGCGCTATTACAACCCGGCGGCCCGGTCCTACTTTTTTGCCTGGACACTGGCGCTGGTGGGCTTCGGCATCTACGCCCTGACGGTAATGGGCATACTCCCGCTGAACACATTCACCGCCTATTCGCCGCAATTCGGTCTGACCGCCCAGATCATTCTGTTCTCGTTTGCCCTGGCAGACAGGATCAAGCAGGTCCAGGGCGAGGCCCTGGGCTGGAGCCAGCGGGCGTTGTCGAACCTTCAGCGTTACCAGTCGCTGTTCGATAACGCCATCGAGGGCGTGTTCCAGATGTCACCGGACCGGCGATTTGTCACGGCCAATCCCGCTATGGCGCGGCTGCTGGGCTACAACAGCAGCCGCGAGTTGCTCAAGCGGAACCCGGACGTACTGGAAACCTGCATCGCCGACGAGCGGTTGCGGCGGCTGGTGATCGAGCAGCTGGAGGCCCGGGGCACGGTCAAGGGCATTGAGGCTCGATACCTGACCCGGGATGGTGACGAGCGCTGGGCGACCATCTCACTGCACACGGTGTATGACACCGAGGGTGAGCCGACCCATCTGGAAGGCACCTGCATCGACGCCACCGAAAGTCACAATCGCTTGAGAATCGAGAGGGAGCGCGAGCAGGAGCGTCTCGAGAAGGAGCTTGCCCGCAATTCCGCGGAGGCGAAAAGCCAGTTCCTGGCCAATATGAGCCATGAGATCCGCACACCGCTGGCAGCCATCATCGGTTACGGAGAAACGTTGCTTGATCCGGATCTCAGTGAGCCGGAGAAAAGAAGCAGTGCCGAGACGGTGGTGCGCAGCGGCCGACATCTGCTGGACTTGGTCAACGACATCCTCGACCACTCGAAAATCGACGCGAACAAACTGGATGTGGACATCGTATCGGTCAATCTGCCGGAACTTCTTGACGAGATTCGCGCCTTCTTCGCGCCAAGAGCCCGGGAAAAAGGACTGGATTTCAGCATCATCTGCGAATACCCGTTGCCGGAGCAGGTACGCACCGACCCCACCCGACTGCGCCAGATCATCATCAACCTGTGTGGTAATGGCCTTAAATTTACCGATAAGGGGTCCATTTCCCTGGTGGTCCGTTGTGATCGCGATCAGGAATTGCTCGTGGCCCGGGTCGTGGATACCGGCATTGGCATGAAGCCGGAGCAATTGGGGCGTCTGTTCGATCCCTTTGCCCAGGGCAGCGCCGCCATTTCCAGGCAATATGGTGGCACTGGCCTCGGGCTCAGCATTTCCCGGCGTCTGGCGGAAATGCTTGGCGGCAGTATCCGGGTGAACAGCACCTATGGCGAGGGCAGCGAGTTTGAGCTTTCGATCCGGACAGGGCCACTGGATGAGGTGCATTTCCTGCGCGATGCCTCGGAGCTGAGCCAGCGCCGCCGGACCATCCCCATGGTTGTCGCGCCGCGATTGTCAGGGCGTATCCTGTGTGCCGAGGACAATGAGGTGAACCGGCGGCTTGTTTCCCTGCTGGTGTCTCGAACCGGAGCCGAGCTTGTCCATGTGGGCAACGGAGCGGAAGCCCTGGAAATGGCGATTCGCGAACCCTTTGATCTGATCCTGATGGACATACAGATGCCGGTGATGAACGGCCGTGACGCGACGGCGGCACTTCGCGAAGCCGGGGTGAATACGCCAGTCATCGCGCTCACCGCCAATGTGATGTCCGAGGACATTGCCGACTATCGCCTGGCCGGCTGCAATGAACACCTGGCGAAGCCCATCGACAAGCAGCGCTTCTATGAAACACTGGGACGATACCTGTCGGTGACGCCGGCCTCCGCTAATGAACGAACCTCACGCTATCAGGGCAAGGTGCTGGTTGCCGAAGACAACACGGAAAACCGGCAGCTGGTAGAGCGTATGCTGCGCCGGGAAGGTCTGGACGTCGTGGCAGTGACCGGCGGCGAGGACGCGGTTCGGACTGCATTGTCCGATACGGTTCATCTGGTGCTGATGGACCGTCACATGCCGGGAATGGATGGTGTTGACGCCACCCGGTTGCTGCGCCAGGCCGGGTTCCGCCGGCCGGTGATTGCCTTTACAGCTGGCGATCAGCCGGAAACCGATGCATTGCTTGAGGCCGGTTGTGACGGCGTTTTGAACAAGCCCATTGATCAGTCCCACCTGACGGCCCTGCTGGACCGGCTGCTGGGCACGGGCCCCGTTTTCGCCGCGGATACTGGCGAAGACGCTGAAATTGCCCACCTGGTGGCACAGTTTCTTGATGGGCTTGCCGCGCGGCGGACCCGAATGGATGCCGCGCTGGCGGACGCAGATCGTGAAGCAATGAAAACCGAAGCCCACCAGATCAAGGGCACGGCGGGTGCCATGGGCTATCCGCTGATGACCCGACAGGCGGGTATACTGGAAGAGCTGCTGAAAGTCACTGAGCCGGACTGGGAACGTGTTCGCAGCGAACTGAAGGAACTCGGTGAAATGATAGACCGTGCCCTCGCCGCTGCGAAAACGCCAGGCTGACGTGTGTGAGTATGACCAACAGGAAGAACCCGATGAGTGAGCTGCCGGAACGCCGAGAACACCATTCCTTGAGCATGATGTATGGTACCTATGCCGACATCCTGTTTGTGTTGTTTCCCTTTCTGATTATCGGTATGCAACGGTTGTGGGAAGGCCGGCTTTACGAAACCCTGCTGCGACCGGACCTGAGCATCGCCGCCGCTATCCTTGCCGGTCTGGCTATCGGCAAGTTCGTGCTCGGTCTCGTGACCAACCGGGAGCTCGGGCGCTACAAGGAGCGGATTGTTTTCTTCATTGCCCTGACGCTTTTCGTGGTGCTGGGGCCGGCAATCATTCTGATCCTGAGTATACTGGGAAGCGCGGATGTACCCGGTTTTGTAACCTTTGTTCAGCCGATCCTTCTGATTATTGCGATATCCCTCTACACAACCGCTGTGAGCATCAGCAATATACTGACACGGTTTGGCATGGAGGACGGGACGACGGCCAATCCGGAGACCTCGCCACGCCCTGACTACAGTGACATGAGCGAGCCCCGACCAGCGCCGCTGGACCTGCCGCGGCGCACAGGCAACGACCCGACAGTTTGAGAGGAGCAACCCACATGACGGATCTGAAAGTGCTGGTAGTGGAAGATGAGCCTGTGATGCGAGAGCGGCTCGTGGATATGCTCTACAACGCTGGCGCAACCAAGGTGATCGAGTGTATTGACGCAGCTTCCGCCAGGACGGCTTTCAAAGCCGGGGAATTTCACATCATCCTGCTGGATCTGGGGTTGCCGGACGGCGATGGGCACGAACTGATGCTGGAATTCAAGGACGCCCGTGAGGAGCAGCACATTGTGCTGGTGACGGCGGACGATTCGATCGAGAGTATTCAGCGGGCGATCAGTGCCGGTGCTAACGGCTACGTGGTCAAGCCTTACTCCCAGGAAAAAATACACGATGTGGTCAACAATTACGCCATGGTTCACGGCGGCGATATGGCGATGATGCAGGGTCTGAACCGGCGCCACTGACCGGTTCAGACACGCGGCTTCTGAATCAGGCGACCTGCCGGGCAATCCATGAATTGTAACGGGTCGCCAATGCTCTGACGTACCTTGCCTCGGCGTCGTTCATATTGCCCAGGACGCCCTTGAAGATCCAGCCCCGCTCATACACTCCCAGCACCCGCTGTTCGTCATCCAGATTGACGCGCTGATTAAGTTTTTTGCAGATGGCATCCAGCAGCGGCAGCTTCTCCGGACGCTTGATCGGGCCCTGGCGATTGTTCATGGGCTGGTTTGCTGCGCGAGTTGTCGGATGTCTTTTCATGATGTTCTCCTTGTCGTTTTGCGGCTGCAAAAACAAAACCCCGGTGCCTGAAGCGACCGGGGTTTCGCGGAGAAGCTGACCCGGTCGCTACATAGGCTCCCGGGACTGACCGAAAGCCGTTAGATGTCTTTCACCATCGCGCGAACAGACTGCCCTGCATGGCAACCTGCTGCTGTGTAAGCGCTGAACTGTGGAATCATTCTGGTCATACCGGCTCTTATGTTTCGGTTCGACTACCAGTGTATAGGCTAATGGGCCGTTTGCAATAGCCCGGCTTCTTCGGCAAACCCCTACAGACGGCCTCCAGGGGCGCTTGGCATAATTCTTTCCGTCACGTGTTTTACGTTGTGCAATCCCGACTGCCTGCCGCGCCAGGCAGTTGATGGATCTCTCCTTTCTACGCAGCCTCTATGGCTGCGTTTTTTTTGGGTAGTGGAATCTTCGTAGCCATTACTTCTTACAGATTTTGCGGCCTGTCCCGGCGATAATTCGCACACTAATATTCGATTAATCGCCATCAACAGACAGAGGTTGAAACCTAGCAAAATGTCCGACGAAGCCGGATCTGCCAGTAAAAAGTTCCGTTCCCACGCATTGATTGAACTCGCCCTGATTATTGCACTTGGTCTTTACCTGCTGGTCGCGCAGGAGCAGGTCGTGGGTGAGAATCTGGTGTTTACCGTGACCGGAGCCGCGCTCATGGCCCTGGTGACCTACTGGACGCTGAATACCCTTCGGGATGGTCTCGAGGTCATCGCACTGCGTGTCCGTCACGCCAGGCACTGATCAACCGGGAATGCGTCAGGCCTGCCGGGTTTGACCCGTTAACGGCGCCAGTTCGTCCTGATTCGGCGCAATCCGTTCCCAGGTTTTGTGGAGAATCAGGGCATCGTTTGCGGCCCGATGCACAGGCAGGCCAAGCTCTGTAATCACCTGTTGGCGAAGTGCTGACCATTCGCGCACCTGCCTCGTGTCCAACAGCGCTGAAATGGATTCAAGCTGAAACGTTGGCGTTATGCGGGCGGCCTTGAACAAACGATGCAGCCAGAAACTGTCGAAGGTCCAGGCATCGCAAAACACCTGTTCCGGCAGCAGTTCGTTGAGGGCACTGGCGACTTCGCTCACCGCAATACCATCCGCTTCCAGGGTCTCGCGGGAAATGCCGTGAATCTGCTCAGCGCTTTGTGACCAGTCCTGCCACAGCACGTGGGGGCTGATCAGCCAGCTGTGGAGAGTGCCATCCGGCATGCAGATTCCCACCTCAATGGGGTAGCTCGCGATCAGATCAAGGCTTGATGCCTCGAAATCGATGAATGCCGGCTGGATAGTGGTCATGGAGTCAGTGTAGCTGATGAGTTGTTTTTCGCTGAGTTTACCCGCCCCGCAAGCGAGACGCGAACCCAACCTGTTCCTGCACTGTTACAATATGTCCATTCATTGTAAAAGCCCGATGACAGCAACAGGCCTCGGGCGCGACAGTAAACCAGCCAAATCCGAACCGCACCATACGGGGAGCCCGAATGACAGACACCGTAGTCGTTATCTATTCCGGAGGCATGGACTCCTACACCCTGCTGCATCTGGCCCGGGAGCGCGGCTACCAGGTTCATGCCCTGTCCTTCAACTACGGGCAGCGCCATGTCCGGGAGCTTGAGTGCGCGCGTTCGGTCTGTGAAGCGCTGGGTGTACCCCACAAGGTGATCGATATCCGCGCCATGAGTGAGGTGATGGCCGGCTCATCGCTGACCTCGGATATCGATGTGCCGGAAGGCCACTATGAAGAAGACAGCATGAAAGCGACCGTGGTGCCTAACCGAAACATGATTCTCCTGTCCCTGGCGACCGGTTACGCCGTGACCGCAGGTGCTGGCGCCGTCTGGTACGGAGCTCATGGTGGCGACCACGCTATCTACCCGGACTGTCGCCCGGAGTTTGTGGATAAAATGGACGCGGTCTGCCGCGTGGCCAACTACGAGCCGGTCGGCATTGAGGCGCCTTTCATGACCATGGACAAGGGTCAGATCCTGGCTGAAGGCCTGCGCCTGGGACTGGACTATGCACAGACCTGGACCTGCTACAACGGCCGGGAGCGGGCTTGTGGACGCTGCGGCTCCTGTGTTGAACGACTGGAAGCCTTCGCTGCCAATGGTGTCAAAGATCCCCTGGACTACGAGGCGGCAAGCTGATGTATCGGGTCAAGGAAGCCTTCTACACGTTGCAGGGTGAAGGTGCCCAGGCCGGGCGTGCTGCCGTGTTCTGTCGTTTCAGCAAGTGCAACCTTTGGACCGGTCGCGAGAAGGACCGCGCCACTGCCGTGTGCAATTTCTGTGATACCGATTTTGTCGGTACTGATGGCCAGAATGGTGGTCGCTTTGAAACCCCGGAGGAACTGGCCCGTCACATACGCAATCTTTGGCCGGAGGCACCCGGCAAGCCCTACGTGGTCTGCACCGGTGGCGAGCCCCTGCTGCAGCTGGATGCTCCCCTGATCGAGGCTCTGCACCGGGAAGGGTTCGAGGTAGGGGTAGAGACCAACGGTACCCTGCCCGCGCCCGAAGGCATCGACTGGCTCTGCGTCAGTCCGAAAGCCGATGCCCCGGTGGTGCTTGAGGCCTGTGACGAGCTGAAGCTGGTCTATCCCCAGCCCCTGGCGATGCCGGAGCGATTCCTGGGCATTCGCGCAAGCCATTATTTCCTGTCGCCGATGGCCTCTCCCTCGATACCGGAAACGGCTGTGGATGAGATCAAACAAAGCAATACCCGACGCGCCACCGATTATTGTCTCGCGCATCCGCAGTGGCGCCTGACCCTGCAAATGCACAAGATCATCGGCATCGACTGATTACCCCGTGGCCAGTGCCCGCCTGGCGGTAATCAGCCCGGGGCCGGGTTGCGAAATTCGGTAATGGCTGGGGCTGCTGCCGGTCCAGCGCTTGAAAGCCCGGGTGAAATTCGCCGCGTCGGCGTAACCGAGGGCATCGGCAATCTGGCTCAGATTCATGGTGGTACTGCGGAGCAGATCCTGTGCCCGTTCCAGGCGGACCTGATCTACCAGCTGCTGGAAACTGGCGTCTTCTTCCTGCAGCCGCCGCTTGAGCGTTCTCTCGGACACAAACAGGGTGGCCGCTACCCTGGCCAGTTTTGGCGGGAAGGGGTGGCTGGTCTCGATTACCCGTCGGACGCGACAGGCAAATCCGGCGTCTTCGGTCAGCTGCCGCAGCGCCTCCTCGCACTGGGCTTTGGACGAGGCCGCCAGTTGATCATCGGTGAAGCGCACGGGCAGGCTCAGACGGCCAACCGGAATCACCAGGGCATTCTCCGTAGCGCCGAATTCCACCGGCACCGGGATCTGTGAGCGGAAACGCTGGAAATAGGCCGGCTCCGTTCCCCGGCGAACAATCCGCAAACCGTCAATGACCGAGCCTGTCAACTGTGCCCCCATGGAAACGCAACCAAACAGCATGGCATCCATGATAAAGCCGTGCAGAGGCCCCAGGTCGATATCACAATGCACAACGTACCAGGCCAGGTTGCCGGTCTCCCGTTTGCAGACCCGAAGGTGAGGCACCCTTAGCGTCAGGTATCGGGTCATCAGCTCCATGGCATCGCCCAGGGTACGGCTACTCATGACGGCCGTACCCAGGGCGCCGTGCAGGGGCAGCTTCAGCTCCCTGGCGAGCATGATACCGAGTCCAGGTTCGCCGCTTTCGATAATGGCCCGGGTGACGAATTCGCTGGCCTGGGTCTGGCTCACCCGCCGATCGGTGGATTGCAGGCGGACGGGGTCAAGACCGACCCGGAGGAGGAGGTCTTGTTCGTCAACACCGATGGTGTTCAGCAGTTCGGCCAGAAGATGCAGGTAGATGGCCGGCATGCCCAGGTCCTGTGCCGTTGAAACGGAGGCGCGCATGGGATTTCCTCGTCTGATTCTGTTCTTGTTATGTCGCAGAACGCTTGGTTTCGACGATTATGGCGCCTCGCGGCTCGTTGCCCCATGACTTCGGTGACGGAATAAATGGCCTGAAAGGCCAATCATCGGCTGGTTGGCAGGAAGCATCCGGATCGATCACTGGCCATGACGGCGGACAAAGTGTTCCAGGGCTGCGGCAGATCGCCCGGGCGTTTCCAGCATCGGAAGATGCCCGACACCCCGGAACATGTGGATTTCTGCCTGAGGCGTGGCCGAGCTGAACCAGTCGACGCAGCGGGTCGGGGTAATCACGTCACGGTCGCCCCACTGAACCTGCAGTGGCGGTGTCTCGGGGCCCAGGTAGCGGGCCGGTGCCAGCGCGTCTGCCACCATGTCACTGAAGATATGACGGAGGGCCTTGGTGCGGCCCAGGAGGTCCGGTCCGAGGAGGCCGGCCATGGCAAGTCCGGAGACCGTGGGCTTGCCGGTGCCAACACTGTTGAACATACGGTAGACGCCTTTCCAGTCCCGTGGAATCAGGATGCCATCCCGGTCAGGCTTCAGGGGGGCGTGAATGTCTACCTCTTCATGTTCGGGGATGCCGGCGCTGTTGAGCAACGTCACCGAGCGGGGCGCCGGATCCAGTGTGTGGGCCAGTATTGCGGCAATCGCGCCACCCATGGAGCTGCCGGCCAGATGGATGTTGTCGGTGTTAACGCCGGCAAGCCACTGAGCCAGTCGACGGGCCTGGGTTTCGTAGCGGTAGCAGGCCTCCGGCCGGTAATCACTCTCCCCGAATCCCGGCAGATCCGGCGCCAGAAGATGCCAGTGTCTTGGCAGTCTTTGCAGCCACAGCCCCCAGTTTTCCTTCATGGCGGCAAAGCCATGAATCAGGACGATCGTCGGGCGGCCGACATCTGGCGATCCCCGTTCCAGGAAAACCATCTTGTGGCCATCGACCATGGTTTCACGGCGGCGGGCCTGGAGAAGAAATCGTTGTCCCGTGCGGGCAGCGGGCCAGAAGTTGGGGGCAGGAATTCTCATGGTTGTCAGCGATCACCGGTTTTGGGTCTGACCACCAGTCTACCGGGACCAGAATCCGGAGCCTTGGCCACAGTGCCCGTGGACGTCGGCGAATGGGCAACAGATTGCCCGTGACGGGGCATCGAAAGTCAGAGCTTCAGGTCGACAATCACCGGATTATGGTCGCTGGATCGCCAGGGTCCCCGGCCGGATGCCGGGTGATCGCTCCGGTAGTCGAGTACCCGGGGCTCATCGGCGTTCACCAGCCAGCTCCAGGCGCCCATGACCCTTGGTTTTAAGGTCTCGGAGGCGAGTGCGAAATCCAGCGAGCCCTTCTGACCACGGTAACGGTAGGTGTAGTGACCACAGGTCTTTTCGGTGCAGGGATGGAAATGGTGCACCATGCTGGTAAATCCTGCCTGCTCCAGCACCGCTATGGGATGTTCGCGGGCATAGCTGTTGAGGTCACCGATTATCAGGGTGCCGACTGAATGGTGCCTGCGGGTATCGCTGCCGGACCAGGCCGCCAGTGTTTTCGCTTCGTTGGTCCGCCGGCTTGCGTAGCAGCCCTGGCCATCGGCCTGGTCTTTATCATCGCCACGGGCGCCCCGACAGGATTTCGATTTCAGGTGAGGAACAATTACCCGAACGGTAGCATCACCGTCCGTTCGGCCGAAATCCTGAGCCAGGGGAGGCCGGCCTCCCGATTCAAATGGCCCTTTGGTAAGCCGTTCTGGCGGGCCAACGGCGCTAATCCGGTCGCTGCGGTAGAGCAGGCCGGTCCGGATCTCGTCATCGCCGTCCTGGCCGGGCGTGCTGACGAACCGCCAGGTGCCGCCCAGGGCCTCTGCAAGTTTCGCTATGGAACTTGCCGGTCCATAGCCGTCGTTCTCAAGTTCGGTCAGCGCAAGAATGTCCGGATCGGGGGCCAGAAGTGTGTTCACCAGTTGTTGTTGCTGGCGCCGGAATTCCGCCGGTGTCCCGGCCCCACGACTCGTTGGAAACTCGCCGCCCCGGCCATCTCCGTTAAAGAAATTACCAAGGTTCAGAGCCATGATCCGCACCGAAGCCTCATGCCGCGGCCCGGGTGCGGTTTCTCTGGGATTGGTGGCGAGGAAAGCCGGCTCCTGAGAAGGCTGGAGCCGCCAGGCATCGAAGCGGAAATCCAGCACACCGATGAGCCCTCTAATCTGATCACCGGCCCTTACGGTTGCCGAGGACAGGCCGCCCGGGGGCCAGGGTACCGGGCGGGGG
>NZ_DDOI01000106.1:35576-36084 GCF_002341575.1 Marinobacter sp. UBA2498
GTCATCAAGCAGAACGCGGTTTGCCCCGTTCCGGGTGAATGCCCGGTGTGCTTCTTTGCCGGGGGGCAGGTATTCCGTAGGCTGGACCTGGTCTGAGGCCGCCAGCCCAAGCTCGCCGTAGCGAGCCAGGTTGTAGTTGTCCACCACCGTCAGGGGCTGGCGAAAGGTAACTCTCATGTTCTCCAGATGTTCCGGATCGACGGTCCAGGGCAGGGTGATGGCAATGGGCGCTGGAAGCGGCCCACGCCCGCACGCCCGGATGCTCCGAACCGACACCAGTTCGGTCAGCCCGTGGTATTCCTTCACCTTTCCGGTTACCCGCACTCGCATGCCGACATCGGCGATTTCACGATCGGTGTAAATAAACAGCGCTTCGGAAGTGGCGGGATTCCCGTCGGTCTGATGGTCGGCCTGCTGCAGGTAAAAACCACCAAAGCCGCCCTTTGCCCGGGAATCCTGGGTCAGGATGCCCTCGACGGTGACGGTAGCTCCTGCCATGGGTGAGGTC
>NZ_DDOI01000106.1:36129-43921 GCF_002341575.1 Marinobacter sp. UBA2498
CAGTTCCCTGGACCCGGGAAATCGGCGTTGCGGGATCACCGCAGACCGATTCTGCCCTCCCTGCTGCGGGCAGAAACGACAGAATCAGAACGCCGAGAAAGACATACCGCCAGGTCCCAGAGCTCACACTGGCGGTTTAGCTGAGGCCGGCAACGGCTTTGAGGGCCTGTTCGCGTTTGCTGCCAAATCCCAACTGGTCGGGATTGGCCAACTCAAGCTGTTGCACCAGAGGATCCGGGTGCTGATTGTCGAAGGTAATACCGAGCCGTGACAGCACGTAGGGGGCAAGCGCGGCACGGGTAGCAACTTCCAGACGACCATGTTCCATGCCGTAGTCACGGGCAATGATCTCTTGCTGGGCTTGGGTCAGGCGCTGATCCGGGGTGACCACCAGGGTAACCTGCCGGTTCCAGTGCTCGTCCTGGTCCCGGGTGTGTCTGGCGCGCTGCCGGAGGGCCTCCGGCGAGGTCCGGAATCGGCTCAGGGCGAAATCCCGGAATTCCCGGTTTGAGTCGCACCATGCCCGCAAATGCCAGCTGTCGCCGGCACAAACCAGAGTATGCGGCTCAAGTATGCTTTCCACCGCTTCCGGTCGGCTCAGGGAGGCATAGCTGGCCCGCAGCTGTCTTCCCTGTCGTGTTGCCGTCACCACCGCACGCATGGTTTCGGGCGCGATGACCCGATTCGGACCCTGGACCACGGTGCTGTCCGGCAGGCCAATGTTCAGGGATTCAAACGTGGTGCTCAGGTTTTGCTGGCGGGCAAGCAGGTCCAGATATTCATTGACCACGCCTCGGGTGACCACCGGGCGAAATCTATCGGCCGGGACATAACCTTTCAGGTGACGGTCGTAAACCAGATTGCCCGGCGCCAGTTCGCGCAGATAGGTGTTGATATCCTTGGACGCCTGCTGACGACCGATCCCGAAACTGTGGCAGATGTGGTTGGTAGTCAGACGACCTTCCCACAGGGCAATCGTTTCGATAAGTCGATAGCGAAGCAGCAGATCCCAGCGGATGGGCCAGTCCGTTTTTTTCATAACCAGGCGCTCACGGTCCAATGAATAGCTCGTTTTCATGTTACCTGCTCCGGCACTCATGGTCTGTTACGGCGCATTAATGTAAAACCCTGTTAAACCGCTACACGGCGGCCTTTGCGGGTTTTTGTGATGCAGTTAACAGGTTTCGGGAAGTGCCTAGTGGCTTCACTTCCCGCTACTGATCTAATACGTCGCCGGCAAAGTCCGGGACTTGTTGCTATTTTGTTTGTCATCCAAGCGAAAATACCCTGTAACGCCCGGAGCCGATGTAATGACCCGAATGGTCACCTCCCTGTCTGCCCTGATTCTAAGCATTATTCTGCTGGTCAGTGGCAATGCATTCCTGATGACACTGCTGGGCATCCGTCTGAGTATCGAGGCGATATCGCCGGATATTATCGGCTGGATTCTGGTCTGCTATTCCATCGGTTTTGTGTTGGGTACGCTCTATGTTCACCGGATTATCGGCCGGGTTGGTCATATCCGGGCGTTCGCGGTGTTTGCCGCTGCTGCCGCTGTCACGTCGTTACTCTATCCGATGGCCGTTTCCGAGATTTTCTGGGCCGTTCTGCGGGTACTCTCCGGGTTCAGTATTGCCGGTGTGCTGGTGGTCATCGAGAGCTGGTTCTCCAGCCGTGCCACCAATGCCAACCGCGGTGCGTTGTTTGCGGTGTACCAGATTGTTTTTTATCTGTCCGCCGCCGGCGGCCAGCTCATCGTAAATATCGGCGACCCCGCCAATTTCATGCCTTTCTCGATTGCCGCGATCCTGTTGGCGCTGGCGCTGATGCCGCTGGCACTGACCAAAATGGAAGCGCCCGTTATTGAGCAGGTTCAGCGCATCTCCATTTTCACTTTGGCACGGGAATCCTTTTCCGGTGTTGCCGGCGCCCTGATCTGTGGCGTCATGATTGGCGGCTTTTATGCGCTTGGGCCGGTGTACGCAACACTGGTCGGGCTGGACGTTGCACGGACATCCACGTTCATGGCCAGTGCCATTGTCGCTGCCATGATCCTTGCCTGGCCGCTGGGCCGGCTCTGCGACCGTTTCGACCGGCGCCGCGTGATGTTCTGGATCGCTCTGGTAGCGGCTTCAGCGGCAGGCGGTGTCGGAGTTCTCGGGGCCGAAAACGCGTGGCTTTTGACCCTTCTGGTTGGTGTGTTCACGGGGCTTTCAGCCGCTTTGTACCCCGTAGCCGTGGCCATCACCAATGACCGTATGGAAAGCACCCGTATTGTGGCGGCCAGTGCCACGCTGTTGCTGAGTTACGGCGTTGGCAGTGTCATCGGGCCGGTTGTCATGGCGGAGCTGATCAATCTCCTGGGGCCGAAAGGCCTGTTCTTCGGTAATGCTGGCTTCCTGCTGCTGCTGGCCGTGATTACCAGCTACCGGATCAGTCATACTGAGGACGTTGCCGTTGCAGATCAGGAGCACTTTGTGCCTGCCATGCCGGAAGCGTCGCCGGTTCTTGCCGAGATCGATCCACGAAATACCGAATTCCATGAGTCTCCTGAAGTCGAGGAGATGCACGAAGAGCAGCGTCAGGCGAGCTGACGCTGCTTTCGGTTTTCCCCGATTTTGTTTTTACTTCCGTATCTGTTTTTATCACAATGGTTAGCATACTATTGGTGACTTTCCGATAATGTGATTAATTGGCCGAAGGCGCGGCAGCGCCCGGCCCGGGCCAAGCCCTCTTTTGATATGGAGTGACGACAAATGAGAGACCAGTTTCCTTTTGCGGTAGCGCGGGTTACCCGGCGCTGGAGAAAAATGCTGGACGAGCGCCTGAAGGATCTGGGCGTCACCCAGGCGCGCTGGAGCACGATGGTGTACCTGGAAAAAGGCGGTGAGGGCCTCACACAGCGTGAGCTGGCAAGCCTGATGGCGATCGAGAATCCGACTCTGGTGCGACTGCTGGACAGTCTCGAGCAACAGAATTTGATTGAGCGCCGGCCCTGCCCGAACGATCGCCGTGCGCGGCGGCTGCATCTGACCAACGCCGGCCGGGCGTTTATGGATGACCTTTCCGAGCGAGCCGAGGTGCTGCGCGAGGAAATGCTGGAAGGCATCAGCGACAAAGAGATCGAGTGCACCGTAAAGGTGTTCCACAAGATCCTGGAAAACGCCGAAAAGCAGAAATAACCCTTGGCTGATAACTCAGTTGAGGGCCTGAAAGCCCGCTACGGGGATCGCTGGCGTTGGCTGGCGGTGGCCACGGTGATGATAGGCACCATGGCTACCGTACTCAGCGCCACCGTAGTCAACGTGGCGTTGCACGATATCATGGTGGAGTTCGGCATTCGCCAGGGCCAGGTTCACTGGCTGGCAACGGGCTTTATCGCCGCCATGACCACCACCATGCTGGCCTCCTCCTGGCTGCTGGATCACTTCGGGGTTCGCAAGACCCTTGCCGTAGCCATGTTTCTCTTTACCCTGATTTCCCTTGCCGGCGGTTTTGCCGAGACGCCGGGGCAGCTTATCGCCGCCCGGATCGGCCAGGGTGCCATGGCCGGCCTGATGCAGCCCATGGGCATGTATCTGGTGTTCCGGATTTTCCCCCGCGATCGCCGCGGCCAGGCCATGGGTATCTACGGTATGGGGGTGATTCTGGCCCCGGCCCTCGGTCCGGTGCTGGGAGGCTTTCTGGTTGATCAGCTGGACTGGCGCTACGTGATGTTTGCACCGGCTCCGGTCACGTTGCTGGGTGTTTTCATGGCCTGGCGCTTCCTGCCCTTGCCGGTGTCCCGGCCAGCCCCCTATCGCTTTGACCTCCCCGGCCTTGTATTGCTCGGGTTTACCATCGCCCTGTCGCTCGATGCTCTGAACCGGTTGCAACAGGCGGCAGGCCAGAAGAGCTGGATCTTGATCGAAGGGCTACTGGCCCTCGGCGGGCTGCTGCTATTCATACTGCGTGAGCGACAAACTGCCCATCCTCTGGTGAACATTGCCCTGCTGCGCAAGCCGGTCTTTGTTTTCGCCTGCCTGGGTGCCATGGCACTGGGGCTGGCGCTGTTCGGATCCACCTACCTCATTCCATTGTTCGTACAGACAGCTCTGGGCTTCAGCGCAACGGAGGCAGGTTTGCTGATGCTGCCTGCTGGTATTGTCCTGGGTATGACGTTTCCGTTGGCCGGCCGCATGGCCGACAGGCACAGTGCCCGGGGTTTGGTGGTGTTCGGTATTGGGGCATTTGCCCTGTCCGCCGTGCTGTTCGCGCTGTCCGATCTCGAGCTCGCCTTTGGCTGGCTGGTGCTCTGGACAGTGCTGGGCCGCATCGGTATCGGTTTCATGCTCCCGGCCCTCTCGACCGGCGCCCTGAAT
Organism: Marinobacter sp. UBA2498; assembly: GCF_002341575.1. NCBI lineage: Bacteria > Pseudomonadati > Pseudomonadota > Gammaproteobacteria > Pseudomonadales > Marinobacteraceae > Marinobacter > Marinobacter sp. UBA2498. The sequence continues at coordinate 40,491 of NZ_DDOI01000106.1, forward strand.
CCGCTGGAGCCACAGGAGCTGGGGGCCGGCTCGAGCACGCTTAACTTCATGCGCCAGCTCGGTGGCGCCTTTGGCGTTAACCTGGTGGCACTGACCATTGAATTTGGCGAGCACACCTCCGGGATGCCCACGATCAACGCGTTCCACTCGGCCTGGTGGCTGGTGGCGGCATTCGTAGCGGTTGCGGCGATCCCGGTGTGGCGAATGCGGGTCTAGGAAGACCTTTGGTTGCGGCCCCGCGCCGGATTCATTATCATGCCGGCATCTCTTCAGGGGAGTAGCCTCCGCATCGGATTGTCCGAGCGGATGATAGTCAACATACTTGGGGCCAAATCCCCATGGCTATCATGTCTCACCGCAACACCGGTGATATTGGCAAGACCTGAGGCGGTTTCACCTCCATTGGGCGGAAGGTGGGCTGCCTCATGTCTGGTTATCCGCCCTGGAGTTTTTCATGGACGCTTTTCTCGCCTCGACGGTTGCTGTTGCCATAGCGGAAATTGGTGACAAGACCCAGTTGCTCTCGCTTTTCCTGGTTGCCCGATACGCCACCCGCCTGCCTATTATTCTCGGCATTTTTGTCGCAACGGTTCTCAATCACGCCTTATCTGCCTGGCTCGGTGCCTGGGTCGCTTCCTTTATTCCAGAAGCCTGGCTGCCCTGGATTCTGGCCGGCAGCTTTGTCGCCATCGCTCTGTGGCTACTGGTGCCCGACAAGGATGACAGCGCAGACTCGAAGTTTCTGGGCATGGGGGCGTTCATGGCCACCACCATCATGTTTTTCCTGGCGGAAATCGGCGACAAGACCCAGGTGGCAACGGTCGTTCTCGCCGCCCGCTTTACCGAAACCTTCTGGGTTATTCTGGGCACCACGGTGGGGATGCTGCTGGCCAACATACCGGTTATCATGGCAGGACGCTGGCTGATGGAACGGTTGCCCCTTGCCACAGCCCGGATTGGCGCAAGCGTTCTGTTCGTGGTGCTTGCCGTTGTAACAGTGTGGGCAACCTTTATGAACTCCTGAGGGTACTTGCTGTCACTGTACCCGGTTGCCTGATGCTTTCGGAATGTTTTCTATGTGGTTCAGATTCTTAATGGTTTTTGCTTTGGCACAGCTCCTGGCATTTCCGACCATCGGTTCGGAACAGCCTGTGGAGGCTGTCAGTAATTCGGATACCCCGGAGAAACCCGACAGAAGCCCTCGTGTGCCCACCTTCCCGATCCAGGGGGACCTGGCCGGAGAGCTTGGCGTATTCGAGACCCGTTACGAGGACACTTTTGCCGGCATTGGCAACCGTCTGGCCATGGGCTATCTGGAGTTGGTGAAGGCCAATCCCGGTGTCGACCCCTGGCTACCCGGAGAAGGCACTACGATTACCCTGCCGCGCCATTATGTGCTGCCCGACTCCCGGCGCGAGGGCATTGTCATCAATCTTGCGGAGTACCGCCTGTATTACTTCACCAATGGGGGAGTTCAGGTGTACCCGGTTGGAGTGGGAACGGCTGAAAATCCCTCTCCGCTGACCGATGCCGAAGTCACCATGCCGCTGGAATCTCCGGCCTGGTATCCGCCGGCCAGTATTCGCGCGGAGTACGAGGCATCAGGTGAGTACCTGCCCCGTATGATTCCTCCGGGCCCCGGGAATCCGCTTGGTACCCACGCCCTGTTGCTGAGCGAGAAAGGCTATCTGATCCACGGCACCAACAAGAAGTTTGGTGTGGGCATGCCGGTCAGCCATGGCTGTTTCCGGATGTACAACGAGGATATCTCCCGGTTTGTTTACCAGGTTGAGAAAGGTACACCGGTTCAGGTTGTCCACGATGCCGTCAAGATCGGTTTCTCGGATGGTGAGGTCTGGCTTGAGGTGCACCGCCCCCATGAAGACTACCCCCGAGAAGATCGCGACCGTTTATGGCAGCAGGTCTTCGCTGAAGTTGAAGCTTTCCGCAGCCAGCACCCAGGCGTTGAGGTCAAGCGTGGCGCCATTGAGCTGGCAGTGGACCAGGCCGATGGTCTGCCAACCATGATTGGTGAACGGGTTACCCAAATGGCCGCAGACAAGACCGTGGAAGAGAAGTCACCGGAATCGGCCAACGAGCCGGAGCAGCGGCTATACTTCTGACATAGAGTTCCGGGCAAGAGTGCCGCGCTGCGTGAGTGCCTGAGACAGAACCGCGGCCACTGTGCCATCGTATGTCCAGCAATCAGAATTTTTCCGGATCCGGGGAGGCGTCATACAGGTAAACCATCCCATGCGATCACAGAACCCTGCCCGGCTTCGGCGCTGGGCCCTGGTGATGATGACCGGCGCCCTGCTGGCACTGGCTTCCCTCGCCCATCAGGTTTTTGCCCAGCAGAAGGCTTCCGAGACCGCTCTGGTGCTTACAGTTGAGGGCGCCATTGGCCCCGCGACCATGGACTATGTCACCCGGGGTATTCGCAGGGCCGAATCTGAGGGTGCCGGCCTGGTGATCATTGAAATGGACACCCCGGGCGGCCTGATGGATTCCATGCGGGATATCATCAAGGTGATTCTTGCCTCCGAAGTTCCCGTGGCTACCTATGTTTCCCCGCAGGGCGCCCGGGCAGCCAGCGCTGGCACGTTTATTCTCTATGGCAGTCACATTGCCGCCATGGCCCCTGCGACCAACCTGGGCTCTGCGACGCCGGTCCAGATGGGCGGCCTGCCGGGTAGCCCGGAACCGGAAAGCGATCCGGCCTCCGGCGAGCCGCAAACGGAGGAAGGCTCTGATTCCGAATCCGGGTCTTCGTCTGACGGCGAACAGCAAGCCAGCGACGACGACGGCAAACGGCGCGGCGGTACCGCCATGGAACGCAAAGTTCTGGAAGATGCGGTCAGTTATATTCGCGGGCTGGCCGAACGTCACGGCCGGAATGCCGAGTGGGCCGAGGAAGCCGTCCGTGAGGCGGTGAATCTCGGTGCCGACGAGGCCCTGGAAAAGAACGTCATCGACGTGGTCTCACCCAACATTCGGGACTTGCTGCAGCAAGTGGATGGCCGGACCGTTCGCATGGCGTCGGGCGACATGACCCTGAATACGGCCAGTCTGGAAATCGTCCGGTCCCAGCCGGACTGGCGCACCCGCCTGCTGTCGGTGATCACCGATCCGAACGTTGCCTACTTCCTGATGATTATCGGCTTCTACGGCATCATCTTCGAACTGGCCAACCCCGGTGCCGTGGTGCCGGGGGTGATTGGCGCTATATCACTGATTCTCGCACTCTTTGCCTTCCAGGTTCTGTCGGTGAACTATGCCGGCCTGGCATTGATCATCCTGGGCTTGGCGTTCATCGTGGGGGAGGCGTTTGTACCCAGTTTCGGGATATTGGGGGTCGGCGGGATTGTTGCCTTTGTGACCGGTTCGATCATCCTGATGGATGGCAGTCACCGGGATATATCGCTACCGAC
>NZ_DDOI01000153.1:0-3223 GCF_002341575.1 Marinobacter sp. UBA2498
GCCCAGATGCCGATGATGAAGCCGAACAGGCTGAACGTCACCGCCGTGAGCACCAGGAAGAACAACATGGCGAACGGATGCTCGATGCCGAAATCCACGAACAACCGTGAGGTGGCGAGAATCAGCAGGCCGAGAATGATCGACTTGCTGGCGGCGGCGCCGACATAGCCCAGCACCACTTCCACATAGGAGACCGGGGCAGAGAGCACTTCATAAATCGTGCCCGAGAACTTGGGCATGTAGATGCCGAAGGAGGCGTTCGAAATACTTTGCATCAGCAGCGACAACATCACCAGGCCGGGGATGATGTAAGCGCCGTAGGCGATGTTGTCGATGTCGCCCATCCGCGAGCCAATCGCTGAGCCAAACACCACGAAATACAGGCAGGTGGATATAACCGGCGAGAGCACACTTTGCATCACAGTGCGCTTCATGCGGGCCATTTCAAAATTGTAGATTGCGCGGATACCGTACAGGTTCATGCATTTCTCCAGAATAGCCGGCAGTTTTACTCGTGCACCAGGCCGACAAAAATCTCTTCAAGGGAGCTTTCCCGGGTTTGAAGGTCTCGGTATTCGATACCGAGATCGCCAAGCGTGCGGAGCAATCGGGTTACCCCTGCCTGCTCTCGCTGGGAGTCGAAGGTGTATATCAGCTCGTAACCATCCTCTGACAGCTCTATCGGCTCCAGAGTCAGTTCACCGGGCACCTTGTCCAGTTTGTGCTGCAGCTGCAGTCGCAACTCTTTCTTGCCCAGCTTGGTCATCAACTGGGCCTTGTCCTCGACCAGAATGATCTCGCCACCGCGAATGACACCGATGCGATCCGCCATTTCCTCGGCTTCTTCGATGTAGTGGGTGGTGAGGATGATGGTCACGCCATGTTCCCGAAGTTTGCGCACCATTTCCCACATGTCCCGCCGCAGTTCAACGTCGACGCCCGCCGTGGGCTCATCCAGGAACAGTATCTGGGGCTCATGGGAGAGCGCCTTGGCAATCATCAGGCGGCGCTTCATGCCACCGGAGAGAGACATGATCCGGTTGTTGCGCTTGTCCCAGAGAGAAAGATCTTTCAGGACTTTCTCGATGTGCGCAGGTTTCGGCGCCTTGCCGAATAGCCCACGACTGAAGGAAACGGCATTCCAGACAGTTTCGAATGAATCGGTGTTGAGTTCCTGTGGCACCAGGCCGATGGTCTCGCGGGCCTTGCGGTAGTCTTTGACAATATCGTAACCGGCGGCCGTTACCTGTCCGGAGGAGGCATTGACGATACCGCAGATGATACTGATGAGCGTGGTCTTGCCAGCGCCATTGGGGCCGAGGAGGGCGAAGATCTCGCCACGGCGGATGTCCAGGTTAATGTCTTTCAAAGCCTGAAAACCGTCGCCATATACCTTGCTCAGGTGCTTAACGGAAATATCCGGCTGCACGGGCGTGTCCTGTGGTCAGAATGGGTCGAATTGAAGGCGCAGTATTTTCTCATGAGTAGCGCCAGTTTAGAAACCTTTGCCTCGGCCGGAGAAAACCCCATAATGCCGGCCGGGTTTGTTCGGGAAGCGGTTATGTTACGCGCGATTGCTGTTACAGGATTGATTCTGGCCGTGGTTGGTGCCGGTGTGTTCGGTTGGCGCCTGCTGGGAGACACTGGCAAAACGTCCGGCGGAGAAAGTCAGACCGTTCAGTGTGATCTGCTGGAAAGCGGTCCGTGCCAATGGTCGAATGGTTCCGGAGATTGGCAGGTTGCCCTCAACACCATGGGCGTGGGCGCTCAGGGCACCGAATACCAGCTAACCGTTGCTACACCGGAACGTCCGGAACGCTTTCTGGCTGTTCTCCGGGGCGAGTCCATGTACATGGGCGAGTACCCGGTGCCCCTCGGCAAACAGTCGGAAAACCAGTACTCCGCCCGTTTCACAGCGCCGTTCTGCACCGTGGATGGCAAAATGACCTGGCGCATTGATCTGCAACAGGGCCAGGAACCCATCGAAAACATCCCGGTTAAGCTGGTTTTCCAGGCCGAATAGCACCGGGACAGCTGAACCGACAACTGGTCGGCTGACAACGGTCCGGGATTGTGTAAAATCATCTCATCGCCATTTGCAGGGACAACGTGATGGATTACGGAGATAGCGTTCAGAAGGTTCTGCTCAGAAAAATCCGCAAAGCCGAACAGGATCTGATTCAGCTAAAGCTGGATTACTGCCGGTTTGTTTTCGGCCTGACTCATCGCGCGAAAGTGCTGGCCGGCGGCGTAACCTATGTGGTTCGTTCCGTGGATGTGGACAGCATGGCAAATACGGATGATGGCGGCTTCAGCCGGCCTGAAATAACCGGAACCCGAGTGGACGAACAGGATCATGCGGAACCCGTTGCCCTGGGTACCGACTGGGTACTTGAAACCGCAAACAAACAGGCTGCTAAATAAACGCGTTGGCAGTAATGGCGTCGTAAAGACTCGACGTGGGCGGTACGAAATGGTTGTATCGCCAGAACTCCGCACCTTCCAGACCCGCCCGGAAACAAGCCAGATAAACCGCACTGTCTGTTAATGTGCTGATCGCCTGCATCGCCTGCGGTTGACGCATCCCCGTTTTTCGATTGATGGTCTGGGCAACAATCCCGGCCAGTGCCTCGGAATGCCGACTGCCTTTGTCGCTCAGGGCGCACCCGGCACCGTACAGCCAAGCCGTGGCATAGGCTTTGACCGCATCGGGTGCGGTCGCTAGCGCCAGACCCTTTACACGGCAATCCCGTTCCTGGAGACCAGCCAGAATGTGCAATCGGGTGATGAGCTCAGCCCGGTCCGGAGCAGCTTCAGGAGTCGGCCTTCTGCTGGCAACCGGCCATTCGGAATTGTTTGAGGGCAGGTCGGTAGCCACCGTGTCCCTCGTTGCTGGCCAGATTTCCTGGCGACCGACTGCGATGGGTTCGGAACGCACCAGCGAGATAACCCGCACAGCCAACAGGACAAGCAGCGCCAGCAGCCCGACCTGAATGAAGAGAATCAACCCGTTAACCATCATCACCAGAACTCTGAATGTTGCAATAGGTGATCTGAGTGTAGCGGAATGTATCCTGGCAATACCGCCAACCGGTCGCCAATTACCAGTTTAGCGTTGGCCGAAATGACGGAACTGTGATGGGGATCGCAGTGCGGGTTAGCAGGTGGGCATGGTCTGCAAAGCCAGCTTGCGGCGAATATAGCGGCCGAGGATGTCTACGCC
>NZ_DDOI01000153.1:3308-8879 GCF_002341575.1 Marinobacter sp. UBA2498
AGGATGTCTACGCCGATGTTAAGCATGGCCGTTATCAGGATCAGAACCATTGCCTGGTCGAACCGGATACTCTGTATCGCGCTATCAACGTAAAAGCCAAGGGTGTAGATGCCGAGAATACCAAGGATTGCAGTTTCTCTCATGATGATTTCCCAGCGATAAAATAGAAACGCCAGAAATGATCGGTAGATCCGGGGCACGAGTTCCCAGCTATAGCGATTAAAGCCTTTGGGAGCATCGGATCTCAAACGGATCGTGTTGGTTTGCCGGCCAATCAGGTGGCCTATGATGCCGCCATTGTGAAGGGCCAATGCAACCACCGCAGGAAGCATGGAAGGTCCCCAGAGTTGCAGGAGTATGTAGGCCAGGATGTACTCAGGGGTTGATCGGGCAATTACTAGAAAAATATGGCCGGAGGTTCGACGTATAGGGCCGCCAAAATGATTTGAGATCAGGGGGAACGCCAGCAGGGTGAGGATACCCGTGGCCACCAGCGCAATCTGAGTGAGAACCACAGTATTCCAGATGCCAGGCAGTGCCTGCTCGATCATCAGTTCATTCAGCCACGGTAAAAGGCCGGCCAGGCCCTCTCCATCCCTGAGTGGGCTGGGGACAATATCCTCGGTGAAAAACCGTTCAACATTACCCCAGACGATGGGCAAGCCATCGCCAAGGAAAAACGGAGCCCCCACGATATACACGGGTAACAACTTGGGTCTTACCCATAGTGGAATTGTGGCAATGAGCACGTAAAAGAGGATCAACATTGCGCCGGCGTCGGAGTACATCCCCTGGGAAAAAGAGGTTTCCAAATAAAACCCCAGAGTTGGCAGGCCCACAAATCCGAGTATGGCACTCGAACGCAGCCCGCATTCAAGGCGATAGGCGGTGTAGGTTCTCAATTGGACCCAGCAATCAGGAATCCTGGTATACAGAAACGCCGCGATAGTTCCTGTTCCCGGTGGCAAGAGCCTGCCCGGCTCCGGGTCAGCTTCCTCGAGAATCTCGGAGTAAACCTTGGCGAAGATGCCGGAATAAGGTATCGCAATCGCCAACACGCCCGTCAGGGGGTGGAAACCGAAAAACTGCAAAAAAATAAGAGCCCAAAAGAGCTCATGAATCGCCCTGATGAAAGCACAAAACACCCGCACCGGGAGGAATCGGTACACCAGAGCCAGAAAAAATCCGCAAACCCCGCCAACGGTCACCCCAACAAAGGCGAAGGCCACTGTTCGCAATAAGGCGGTAAGAAGACCTTCGCTGCTGAAAAAGTTCGGAGTGAGTACACCCAGGAAAAAGTTGCCCAGATCCCGCCAGGGATTGTTTGCGGTGATCGCAATATCGGCAAACAACAGCCCCACAAGCGCAATAGCAAGAAAGATCAGGCTGGTGCGAACAGTTGGGTAGGAGAGCATCGCTCGACAGATCCTAATACAACGACATGATGTCTGCGGCCGCCAATTGGTCAGTAGGCTCATCAAGGGCGACCTGCCCATTCTGTATGCCAACAATGCGGTTACAGTACTTCATCGCCATTTCCACATCGTGAAGAGCGATAACACTGGTTTTGAAGCGATCTCGCAGCAATTGCATAACGTGATGCGCCATGGGGCCGTCCAGTGCGGAGATGGGTTCATCTGCCAATAAGACCGGGGCGTTGCGATAAAGGGCTCTGGCAATGGCCACCCTTTGACGCTGCCCGCCCGAGAGCGAAGCTGTGGGAATCCAGAGTTTTTCAGACATTCTCAATGCGTCCAGAAGCTCCAGGACCTGTTTTCTGTCCTGTTTGAATGGCCGCACAAGGGTAATGGTGTTGTACCAGGTGGCATGCTTGTCGAGCTGGCCCATGAAAACGTTGTGAAATACAGGAAGGGCGTTTACCAGGCCAAGCTCCTGAGGCACAAGAGATGACTGGCCATCCACTCGCTGGTGAATAAGTCGGATAAGAGTGGATTTACCTGCACCACTCTTACCGACCAGGGCAACCTGATCTCCTTCCTTTACCTTGAGGGTGAGGGGCCCGATTACCCGCTCACCCCCAAAAGAGGCCGTCAGGCCTGAGAGATCAAAGCCTGCCATCAATCAATGATTCCGATTTCTTTCGCTACTTTGCGAATCGGCTCATAATCGTCGTTTGAAGCGGGAATAAAATCAGAACGCGGGAAGCTCTCAAGCAGCTCGGGATCATCAAGCGAGAGCAGGGCTTCGCGAACGCGATCGGTAAAGCCTTCGCCGTAGTTTTCATCCACGTCGCCACGGATGCTCCATTGGTAATTCGGGAACCCGGGTGTTTTCCAGATGACCTTCACGGCGTCGGTATCAATGTTTCCGTTTTCCAGTTCTTTTTCCCAGACCGCGAAGTTCATCGCGCCCACTTCGTAGGTGCCGGACTCGACCAGACGGAGGGTGCGAGTGTGGTTGCCGCTGTAGCCGACGCGAGAAAAGACATCTTCAGGTGCTTCGCCAAACGTTTCGCGGATGAGGTACTCCGGAATCAATCGTCCCGACGTTGAGCCCTTTGATCCGAAGGTAAAGGTCTTACCGCGTACGTCTTCTGGCAGGCTATCCTGACGATCCAGGCCGGTGCTCTCATGAGCAATAAAATAGACGTAGAAGGCCTGGTCTTCAGTGCCCTGTGCGATTGCCTGCGAACCGGGTACAAGTGATCTCGCCTGAACACCCGACAGGCCGCCAAACCACGCCAGCTGCACCTGGTTATTCCGGAAGGCGGAAACGGCAGCCGCATAGGATTTCACGGGGATGTACTTCACATCGGCATCCAGTTCCTCGGAAAGGTAGTCCGCAATGCCGCGAAAACGCTCGACGAGCTTGGTTTCATCTTCGTCCGGTATTGCCGTAAAAATGAATGTCTGCGCGGTCACGGCGGCTGAAAAAAGAGAACAGAGACCAATAATCAGCAATTTCCGTATAAGATTGTGGGTCATGGTTTTTCCTTTTTGGAATGGATATTTACAGTGCAGAGATGAAGCGAACGACTCCTGCTTCAGAAGGATACCTTGATTTGGGTTAACTCTGAACAGCTGTACGGTTTGCGGGTTTAATTGGCTCAGGGCCGAACACTTCATTTTTCAGTAAGCTGGGTTCAATCAAAGACAATGCATCTGATAATGATCACGCCGGCGCAGCCGGGTTCGAAAGCAGGAAACCGGGCAACGGCGGAACGGTGGGAGACCTTGCTGGAAAGTGCCGGGCACTCGGTCGACGTGGTTACTGAATACCACGGTGAACCCTGCGATGCGTTTATAGCCCTGCATGCCTGGCGTAGTGTCGATGCCATACGACATTTCGGCGAAACCTGGCCTGAAAAGCCGCTCATCGTGGCTCTCACCGGCACGGATATCTATCAGCACCAGCACGAATACCCGGAAGATACCCGGTATTCTATGGGCGCTGCCGATGCGCTTATTGGTCTGCACGACTTGGTAGCGCACGACATACCCGCCGGCCTTGCCAGCAAATTGGTCACGCTATACCAATCGGCTGAGGGGCCGGAGGCCTTTCCGGCGCCGCAAGCGGATCTCACGAAAGAGAGTTTTGGCGCTTGTGTGATTGGTCATCTTCGGGACGAAAAGGATTCTCTGAGGGCGGCTTATGCCGCACGATTGCTTCCGAAGGACTCGAAGGTACAGGTTTTTTGTGCCGGCAGGGCCCACAACGACGCATGGCACAACAAAGCAGAGCGGGAAATGGCTGAAAATCCACGCTTCCACTGGCTCGGCGAGCTGGATAAAACCCGCACCCGGCAGTTGATGGCGAACAGCCAGTTAATGGTGATCAGCTCGGTAATGGAGGGTGGCGCAAACGTGGTCTCCGAAGCCTGCCGGGCTGGCTTGCCGGTGTTGGCATCCGACATTCCGGGCAATGTTGGTTTGCTGGGGCGTGACTATGCCGGATATTTTCCCGTTGGCGACGAACAGGCGCTGGCCGGTCTGCTGCAACACGCAGAGACCGAACCTGGGTTTCTCGAAAGCCTCAAAGCCCAGGTTGGTAATCTGGCCGAGCGTTTCCTGCCCGAAAAAGAACAGGCATCCCTGGAGCAGGCGCTACACCTTGCAATGCAGCGCTGCTCACAGGGACGTTAATCCCGCAGGGAAATAGGCTCGATGGGCCCCGATTCATCCTGGGCGGTAATTCGGCCGATGATGGCTGTGTGCGGATAGCCCAGGGCTTTCAGTTCCCGTACACACTCCTCTGCCTTGTCCGCCGCAACGCTTGCCAGCAGACCACCCGCCGTTTGAGGGTCAAAAATCAGGGGATATCGGGCATGATTTACCCATTTTTCCTGATCCCGGATACCCCGGCGCAAGCGGATGTTTGCTGGTTGCAGGGAACTGAGGATCCCTGCTGCCGCTGTTTCCTCCGCGCCCGGAAGGATCGGGATGGCAGAAAGGTCCAGTTCGGCATCCACACCCGAGGGCTTGGTCATTTCAACGAGATGCCCGAGGAGACCGAAGCCGGTAACGTCTGTACAGGCTTTTGATCCAAATTTCCTGAGGCAGTCTGCTGCCGCCTTATTGGACTGGACCATGGAGGCGAGGGCGGAATCGATCCACCGACCTTTGGCCGCCAGCTTTGCGTGAGCGGCAAACAGGGTGCCTGTACCGATGGGCTTGGTGAGAATCAGGGCATCGCCCGCTTTCAGGCCACCTTTGCTCATGACTTCTTCCGGGTCGATCAGGCCGTTGACTGCAAAGCCCAGGGCCAGTTCCTTGCCCTCGCCGGTGTGCCCGCCAACCAGCGCGCATCCTGCCTCGTTCAGCACTTCAACAGCACCAGACATCATCTGATAGACGACATCCTCAACCTTGGACTCGATGCCGTAAGGCACCGTGGCAACGGCCGTGGCACTCTGGGCTTCGGCGCCCATGGCAAAGACGTCACCGAGGCTATGATTGGCCGCCACCTTGCCAAAGATGTAGGGGTCGTCAATGAACGCACGGAAGAAATCCACGGTGTGAACCACGGCTTTGCCGGGCGGCACCGTCAAAACGGCGGCGTCGTCCGGGGCGTGAAGGCCGATCAGGATATCGTCCCGCTCGATGGGTTTCAGCTCTCCCAGGGCACGCGAAAGAACGGTGCTGCCCACCTTGGCGCCACAACCACCACAACGCATGGCAACCGCCGAAATGGCCTGGGAGGCTTCCTTGACATTCTGTGCGGCAGCCGTATCCGGCAGTTTGGATTCTTCCTCCATTGGAGGCAGATCGTTGAACTTCTTCATGAAGCGGCGATCGATCCAGTCTTTCCAGCGCCAGACCCAGGCGCCGTCGAACTGCAAATCTCCCCGGGAAGCCACAGCGTACTTGTCCCCGGTGCTGATTAGCGCTAACCACTTTTTCTGAGGATGAAAATCCTTCGGATCCTTGCCGGTTGCAAGCCGCTTGAGGTTGTCGGCGAGGGGAGGTCCCTGTCTTACCGCAAATACCCCCGCTTTTTCTCGGGGGTGATTCAAGACGTTGGCAATATCGCCAGCAGCAAAAATGCTGTCGTCATTCTCCACTTGCAGGGTATCGCGTACTCTCAGGAACAGCCCATCGTCCAGCGCCAGGC
>NZ_DDOI01000153.1:9019-14755 GCF_002341575.1 Marinobacter sp. UBA2498
CGCCAGGCCTGTGTCCTTGAGCCATTCCGGGCCACCAGCCCGGATTACCCAGAGCACTTCGTCCGTTTGCAGGGTTTCGCCGGATTCGGTAATCAATAACCCTTCCTGAACCTTGCTGACTGGCGATCCCAGATGGACCTTCACACCACGATTCGACAAGGTTTTTCGGAAAACCTCACGCACCTTGGGGTTGTGGGTCGGTAGAATTTGGTCGGCGGCGTCGAAGAGGTGGAAATGCAGCTGACCGGGATCTTTACCACGCTGTTTCAGTTCATTCTTCAGTCGAAACTGCATGGCGAGGGTCAGCTCAACGCCACCGGCACCAGCGCCAACCACGGCAACCGCCAGCGGCCCGTCGTGATTCTCGATACGGGAAAGCAGTGCAAGCCAGCGGTTGTTGAAGCCGGTGATCGGCTTAACCGGAACCGCGTGGTCGGAAGCGCCTTCCACTTCATTGACCCTAGGAGACGAGCCAATATTAATGGACAGTATGTCGTAGGGCACATCCGGGCGACCGCGGCAGATAACCCGCTTCTGATCCCGGTCGATGCCCATGGCTTCGGCCCGGTAAAAGCGCGCACCAGCGTACTCCGCCAGGCGGCTCAGATCGATGTGGACATCGTCGTAGCTATAGTGGCCGGCCACGTAGCCAGGCAGCATGCCGGAATAGGGGGTGTGGGTGTCGCGGCAGATCAGGGTCAGGCGCACGCCGGGGACAGGGTTCATGGCGAACCGCTTGAGTACCCCGACGTGGCTGTGCCCGCCGCCAATCAGGACAATGTCCCGTAAAACAGGCTGGTCAGGCGTTCGCATCAGCTGATTTTCTTGGCTTCAGCGCTGAATTGGCTGTATCCCTTGACGTTTGAGAAGGCCTTCAGCTTTTCCTGGTCTTCGGCAGACGGATTGGCGATCTGGTCGATGGAGGTAATGCCAGCGTCCTTCATCTTCTTGGCGGTGGCCGGGCCAATGCCTTTGACCAGCGTCAGGTCACTCTTGTCGAGGGGCTTGGCCGCTTTCGCAGCCGGTGCTTTTTTGGCCGCAGGTTTCTTCGCAGCTGGCTTCTTGGCAGCAGGTTTGCTGGTTGAAGCTTTTGCTTTGGAAGCGGTTTTGGCGCCTTTCTTCGGTGCGGATTTCTTCGCAGCGGTGCTGGCTTCCTTGCTCACTTCATCAGTCAGCTTCTTCACGTCGTCGCCCGCTTCTTTGGAGGCGACGCCCAGGCGCTCCAAGATGCTGCTCTGCAGTTCATGGAATTCCTCAAGGCGACGCTCAAACTCTTCGTGGAAACGCTTCATCTCGCGGTCGCGAAGCTCGTCGATTTCCTTGAGCAGCTTGCGAACAGGCTCCTGAACCTGGTTCTGCAGGCTGTCGAACTGCTTCAGCGCATCGTTCACCAGGCCTTCGATCTGGGAAGAAGTCTTTTCGAACTCCTTGTTGACCTTTTTCACGATTTTATCAACGTTCTGTTTGGCTTTCTTCGCCATGGAATGTCTCCTTACGGGCAGGTTTCAACGAAAATCAATATCAGGCCATCTGCCGGAAACCGGACATGGAGCCTGGGGAACGACGTGATTTGAGCGACTGTTTCTTGGATAGCACTTCCCGGATTCTGCGGAGCTTTTCCGCCAGCGACGAGCTGCCGTTGGAGTCGAGCTCTACAAAATCGATTGAATAGAAGAAATTACTGCAGTGTTTTCTGCGTTCGGTCACCAGCCCGGCGAGTCCTTCTGCGCGGATCTTGTCGAACGGCATGTCCATCACGAGATCCAGCACCACGGTATCACCGGGGTTGAACACTTTGTCGGTTTTCATAACACATCCGTAGCCGTCCAGCTCATAAAGGGCAGCTTCGACAAGTTCCTTCCGAAAAAGGCCCTGTCTGACTCGGAATCGTGCGACAAGGTCCGGCAATGCTTCGTTCATGAATCGGGTTCTCTGGTGATTTCCGTATCCACAGCAACCTGTCTCATTGGGAGACAGGCTGGATATTGGTTAAACAATAGACACTGAATTCTAGTTTTGCAACGCCGTCAGTGCCATACGATCGACCGCTAACGCAGTTATTTAACAATTTCACCTGGCTGATCGGGCCAGTTTACTTGGTCTTCAATTCATACATATCAACGCGACGATCTTTCAGGTTAGTGACAGACCCCTCGTTACGCACCAGTTTCAGCTTTTCCAGGTCCATATCGGAGAACATGATCATCTCCGTATTCGGCGTGGTTTCGGCCATAACTGCATCATGCGGGAAGGCAAAATCCGAGGGTGAGAATACGGCAGACTGGGCGTACTGGACGTCCAGGTTCTCGACTTTCGGCAGGTTGCCAACGCTACCAGTGACGACCACATAGCATTCGTTTTCGATTGCGCGGGCCTGGGCGCACTGGCGAACCCTGAGGTAGCCGTTTTTGGTGTCGGTCCAGAACGGCACCATGATGATATCAACCTCCTGGCTGGCAGCAATACGGCCCAGTTCAGGGAATTCGATGTCATAGCAGATCATGATGGCGACCCGGCCGGCATCGGTCTCGAAGACCTCAAACTGGTTGCCGCCCTCGATCACCCAGTCGCGGCGTTCGTGGGGCGTGATGTGGATCTTGCGTTGCTCATCAACACGACCATCCCGGTGGCAGAGATAGGATACGTTATACACCCGATCGTTTTCGATCAGTGGCATGGAGCCGGTGATAATGTTGATGTTGTAGCTCACCGCCATTTCAGACATCTCTTCCCGGAACTGCTGGGTAAATCCGGCGAGGAAACGGATGGCCCGGGTCTGGTCCATCTGATCGGTTAGTCCCATGAGCGGCGCGTTGAAAAACTCCGGAAAGATGGCGAAGTCACTTTTGTAATCAGACAAGGCGTCCACAAAATACTCAACCTGCTCGAGCACCTCTTCAACCGAGGTGAATTCACGCATCTGCCACTGCACGGCGCCCAGCCTTATCTGAGTTTTCTTGACGCTCAGAACCGGGGAAGGTGGGGTGTAGAGAATGTTCCGCCATTCCAGCAACGTCGCGTAGCCCTGGGATTTCTCATCCTCGGGAAGGTATTTGTGCATCAACCGCGTAACCTGGAAATCGTTCGAGAGCTGGAAGCTCAGAATCGGATCGTAGATTTCCTTGCGATCGACCCGTTGAATGTACTCTTCGGGTGAATACTGTTCGGCGTATTTGAAGTAGCTCGGTATGCGCCCGCCCGCCAGGATGGCACGCAGGTTCATGGAGCGGCAGAGTTCTTTTCGCGCTTCGTAGAGTCGACGACCCAGGCGGTAGCCGCGGTAGTCGGGGTGGATAAAGACATCCAGCCCATAGAGGGAGTCACCATTGGCGTTGTGCCAGATCTTCTCGTTACGGAGGATCAGATCGTCGTAGGTGTGCGGGTTGCTGAAACGCTCGTACTTAACGCAGACCGTCAGCGCAACCGCAATAAGCTGGCCGCTTTCCTCAATGCAGATCTGGCCGTCGGGGAACTGCTCCACCAATGCCTTGATGGTGTCCTTCGGCCAGGAGCCTCCGATGTCGTCGTATACCCGATCCATAAGCTTCTGAAGCTGATCGTAGTCATCAAGCCTCAGGTTCCGGAGGTTGAGGTGCAGTTCTTCATGGGCCATTCAGTTCGGCTCCCGTTCGTTATGGAATGAGGACAATCTCAGCGTCTGCGTCAATAATTGGAAAGTTTAACAGAAGCCGCTAAAGACTTCGCACCATGGGCCGAAACACACATTAACGAATATCAATTTTATTGCTGAGGATTCGACCGTGCAGCTGACATTCGGGCAAAAGCTCCTGACTGCTTTCGGTATTCTGTTGCTGTTGGTTATGGGGGCTTTTACGCTCTCTGGCGATTTACGATTACAAAGCACCACCGAAACCTATGTGAACGCGCTGATCGACGACACCGTACAGCAGAGCACGTCGAGCATCGCAGAGTGGCTCAATACCCGGCTGGTGATGACTGAAGCCACCGCCAAAGCCCTGGAGAATGCCGAGAACGACGAAGAGGCGCGGGTCATTCTTCAGGCCATTACCACCGGCGGCGGCTTCCGGGATGTCTATGTCGGGCGTACCGACGGCTACATGCTGATGAAATCGCCGGAGGCGAATGCCACGCTGCCAGCGGATTACGATCCCCGCCAGCGCCCCTGGTACAAGAAGGCCATGAGTCTCGGAAGCGCCTCGTTCACCGAGCCGTATCAGGATGCCAGCACCAACGACATGATCATCTCCACACTTGCGCCCGTGAAGCGTGGTGAATACGAGGGCGTGGCAGGTGCTGATATCGGCCTGGGCGCGATAGCAAAAACCCTGAGCACAGTCACGCTCGCGGACACCGGTTACGCCGCTTTGATCAATGAGCGTGGCACCATACTGTTCCACCCACGGCAAAGCCTTGTCGGCAAGAACATCAGTGAGCTCATTGGCGGCAAGCCGGATCTTGGCGGGGACGCTCACGAATACAGTAATGATGATGGCAACTGGGAGGCCAGTTTTCATCCGATCAGTGAAGCGCGCGGCGTGCAATGGTATCTGGGGACCTTTGTAAACGCGGACAAAATTAACGCACCGGTCCAGAGCGCCAGAATGACTGGATTGATCATGGCCGTGATCGGCCTGATCGTTTCTCTGGTGATTCTGCATCTGGGCATCAAGGTTCTGATGGCGCCGGTTCGCCGCCTGAACAAGGCCATGGCGGACATTGGCAGTGGTGATGCCGACCTGACCCAGCGCCTGGACGATTGTGCAAAAGATGAATTCGGTGAGTTGGCCCGCAGCTTTAACCAGTTTGTCGAGAATATCCAGACGGTTGTTCGGGATGTCCAGAAGGGTAGCGCCGAACTCGGGGAAAATGTCAGCTCGCTGAGAGATACCGCCAGTACCAGTCGTTCGAGCGTGGAGAGCCAGCAGGCCGAGATCGACATGGTGGCGACGGCGATCAACGAGATGTCGGCCGCTGCGGGCGAGATCGCCCAGAACGCACAGCAAACCGCAGATGCCGCCAACACCGCGGATGCGGATAGCCGGGCTTCGCTGGAGACCGTCGCTGCCTCCCGGGACGCCGTACAGAAGCTCTCGAAGGAGATTAATGCGGCCGCAGAGGTCATCCACACCCTTGGCAAGGACGTTACGTCAATCACAACGGTGCTTGAAGTGATTCAGGGTATTGCAGAGCAAACCAACCTGCTGGCATTGAATGCCGCCATTGAAGCGGCTCGGGCGGGTGAAGCAGGGCGAGGCTTCGCAGTTGTGGCAGACGAGGTACGTAACCTTGCCCAGCGCACCCAGTCCAGCACCGAGGAAATCAACGACATGATTGAGCGTCTGCAGAAAGGCGCCAATGATGCGGTCGATGTCATGAATGCCTCAACTGCAGTATCCAATGTCAGCATGGAAAAAGCGCAGGACGCTATGGATGCCCTCAACCGGATTGCCGAGGCAATCACGTCCATCAGCCAGATGACGTCGCAGATTGCCACAGCATCCGAGGAACAGACGTCGGTTACCGAGGAGTTGAATTCGTCGATTACCCGGATTGCAGATCAGGGCCAGGAAGCGGCCGCCGCGGCCTCCGAAAACGATGTTTACAGCGGGCAAATTGAGCGCATCGGCACCGCACTGAACCAGAACGTGTCGAGGTTCCGGGTGTAAGCGAAGAGCGACTGTTAGCGGCTTAGGACTTCCAGCCGACGGCGCAGGTTCTCGAAGGTTTTGCGCCCAACGTAACGGGATTCTTCGC
>NZ_DDOI01000154.1:0-256 GCF_002341575.1 Marinobacter sp. UBA2498
AGATGTCCCAGACCCGCGGCTTTGGCGTTGGTGGCACCATTCATATCGTGATCAACAACCAGGTTGGTTTTACCACCAGCAAGCAGGAAGATGCGCGATCCACGGAATACTGTACCGACGTTGCCAAGATGATCCAGGCGCCGATTCTGCATGTGAATGCGGATGACCCTGAAGCGGTCATGTTCGTGACACAGATGGCGATGGATTATCGCAACGAATTCAAGAACGACGTGGTGATCGATCTGGTCTGCTATCG
>NZ_DDOI01000154.1:350-952 GCF_002341575.1 Marinobacter sp. UBA2498
CGTCGTGGTCACAACGAAGCGGACGAGCCGGCAGCAACCCAGCCGGTCATGTACGAGAAAATCCGCAAGCTGAAGACCACCCGCAACCTGTACGTGGATCAATTGGTGGAAGCCGGTGTTATCACCGAGGAAGAAGCCAAGCAGATGGAGAACGACTACCGTGACGCCCTGGATAATGGCGAGCACGTGGTCAAATCCCTGGTCAAAGAGCCCAACAAAGAGCTCTACGTTGACTGGACTCCTTACCTCGGCCACGAGTGGACAGCCAAGTGCAAGTCCAGCGTTGCGCTGAAGACGATCCAGAAGCTGGGCAAGAAACTGACCTCGGTCCCTGAAGGTTTCAGTATCCAGCGTCAGGTCTCCAAGATTGTTTCCGACCGCGAAAAAATGACCGCCGGCGCCCTGCCTATCAACTGGGGCTACGGTGAAGTCATGGCGTATGCGACGCTGTTGGACGAGGGTCACCCAATCCGCCTTACGGGGCAGGATATTGGCCGTGGCACGTTCTCTCACCGCCATGCCGTCCTTCACAACCAGAAAGATGGATCGACCCATATTGCTCTGGCGGAATTGTCGGAAGATCAGCCCAAGTTCGAAATTTA
>NZ_DDOI01000154.1:1155-14084 GCF_002341575.1 Marinobacter sp. UBA2498
GGGAAGCGCAGTTCGGCGATTTTGCCAACGGTGCCCAGGTTGTAATCGACCAGTTCCTGACCAGTGGTGAGCACAAGTGGGGACGCCTTTGTGGTCTGACCCTTCTGCTGCCCCATGGTTACGAAGGGCAGGGGCCAGAGCACAGCTCGGCGCGCCTTGAGCGTTTCCTGCAACTGAGTGCAGAGCATAATATCCAGGTTTGCGTGCCGACCACGCCTTCCCAGGTATTCCATATGCTGCGGCGCCAGGTAAAACGCCCGTTGCGCAAGCCGTTGGTAGCCATTACGCCCAAGAGCCTGCTGCGGCATAAGGAAGCGACGTCTGATCTTGATGATCTGACCAGCGGTACTTTCAAGACGGTGCTGCCCGAGAAAGAACCGTCCGATCCGAAGAAGGTCACCCGTCTGATCCTGTGCTCAGGCAAGGTGTATTTCGATCTGCTTGAAAAGAAGAAGTCGGACGAGCGTGATGACGTGGCCATTGTCCGGATCGAACAGCTGTATCCTTTCCCCGGAGACGATCTTGACGAGCTCTTGAGCGAGTACTCCAAGCTCAAGCACGTTGTCTGGTGTCAGGAAGAGCCGATGAACCAGGGTGCCTGGTACTGCAGCCAGCATCACATGCGTAATGCACTGCACCGCCTGAACCCCAAGCTGTACCTTCAATATGCCGGTCGTGACGCTTCGGCTGCTCCTGCCTGTGGCCATATGTCGGTCCACATTGAAGAGCAGAAGAAACTGGTTAACGACGCGTTTGAAATTTGACGAGCTACCGAACTAAGGATCTGTAATGTCAACTGAGATTAAAGCCCCCGTTTTCCCGGAGTCGGTCGCGGAAGGTACTGTCGCGACCTGGCACAAACAGCCGGGTGAAGCCTGCTCCCGTGACGAGCTGATTGTCGATATCGAGACCGACAAGGTTGTTCTTGAGGTTGTTGCGCCTGCTGACGGCGTGATTGAAGAAATCATCAAGAACGAAGGCGATACCGTTGAAAGTGGTGAGGTAGTCGGCAAGTTCAAGGAAGGCGCCAAGGGCGAATCCAAGCCTGCCGAGGACAAGAAGGAAGAGGCTCCGAAGGAAGAAGCCAAGAGTGAGGCATCTTCCGGCGAAGCCATCCTGAGCCCGGCGGCCCGAAAGCTGGCTGAGGAAAATAACGTCGATCCGAACAGCATCAAGGGTACCGGTAAAGATGGCCGCGTAACCAAGGAAGACGTTCAGAACCACGTAGACAGCGCCAAGTCCTCCGGCGGTGCTGCCGCACCCCAGCCTGCGGCTGGTATGCCGGAAGTCAACGTCAGCCAGGGCGAACGTCCCGAGAAGCGCGTACCGATGACCCGCCTGCGTGCGAGCATCGCCAAGCGTCTGGTTAATGCCCAGCAGAGCGCAGCCATGCTGACCACCTTTAACGAGGTGAACATGGGCCCGATCATGGAGATGCGCAAGCAGTACCAGGACAGCTTTGTGAAGCGTCACGGTATCAAGCTTGGCTTCATGTCGTTCTTTACCAAGGCTGCCACCGAAGCCCTGAAGCGCTTCCCGGCGGTGAACGCGTCCATCGATGGTAACGACATGGTGTATCACGGTTACCAGGACATCGGCGTGGCGGTTTCCACCGATCGCGGCCTGGTGGTTCCTGTTCTGCGTGATTCCGACGCCATGGGTCTGGCCGACATCGAGAAGAAGATCGTCGAGTACGGCACCAAGGCGAAAGAAGGCAAACTGGCCATTGAAGATATGACCGGCGGTACCTTCACAATTACCAACGGCGGTATCTTCGGTTCGCTGATTTCCACACCGATCCTGAACCCTCCGCAGACAGCCATCCTGGGCATGCACAAGATCCAGGAGCGTCCGATGGCCGTGAACGGCAAGGTGGAAATTCAGCCGATGATGTACCTGGCGCTTTCTTACGACCACAGGATGATTGATGGTAAGGAAGCGGTGCAGTTCCTCGTTGCCATCAAGGAAATGCTTGAAGACCCGGCACGTATTCTGCTGGACGTCTGAGCCGACATTTAACGAATCGGAAACGGGATAAAAGTATGTCTGATAAGTACGACGTCATTGTCATTGGTGCAGGCCCCGGGGGCTACGTAGCTGCCATCAAAGCGGCACAACTGGGTCTCAAGACCGCGTGTGTCGAGTCCTGGACTTCAGAAGACGGTAAGGCGCAGGTGCTGGGTGGTACCTGCCTGAACGTTGGTTGCATCCCCTCCAAGGCGCTGCTGGAGATTTCCCACAAGTTTGAGGAATCCAGCCACGATTTCGAGATGCAGGGCATCATCGCGAAGGATGTCAAAATGGACATCGGCAAGATGATGGAGCGCAAGAGCGGCATCGTTAAGCAGCTGACCGGCGGTATCGCAGGGCTGTTCAAGTCCAACGGCGTGACTTCCATCCATGGCCACGGCAAATTGCTGGCCAACCGCAAGGTGGAAGTAACCGACAAGGACGGCAAATCGAAGACCTACGAAGCCGAAAACATCATTCTGGCCACCGGTTCCAAGCCGATCCAGATTCCGCCCGCGCCCTTCGACGGCGAATACATCGTGGATTCCGAGGGTGCCCTCGAGTTCACCGAGGTGCCGAAGCGTCTGGGTGTAATTGGTGCCGGCGTTATCGGCCTGGAACTCGGCAGTGTCTGGGCCCGCCTGGGCGCGGAAGTCACCGTTCTGGAAGCCCAGGACACCTTCCTGCCGGCCGTTGACCAGCAGGTAGCAAAAGATGCCCTGAAACAGTTCCAGAAGCAGGGGCTGAACATCGTCATGGGTGCGCGTATGACTGGCGCGGAAGTAAAGCGCAAGCTGGTGAACGTGAACTACGAGGATTCCAAGGGCAAGCACGAAGCCAAGTTCGACAAGCTGATCGTGGCTGTTGGTCGTCGACCCTACACCGACAACCTGTTGTCGGAAGATTCCGGCGTCCAGATGGATGAGCGCGGCTTCATCTTTGTTGATGACAACTGTAAAACCGAAGCCCCGGGTGTCTGGGCGATTGGTGACGTGGTTCGTGGACCCATGCTGGCCCACAAGGCGTCTGAAGAAGGCATCATGGTTGCGGAGCGTATTGCCGGGCACAAGCCTCAGGTGAACTACGACTGCATCCCGAACGTTGTCTACACCTTCCCGGAAGTTGCCTGGGTTGGCAAAACCGAAGAGCAGATGAAGGCAGAAGGTGAAGAGTACAACGTAGGTACCTTCCCGTTTGCGGCCAACGGTCGTGCAATGGCTGCAAACTCGGCGTCCGGTCTGGTCAAGATCATTGCTGACGCAAAAACTGACCGCATTGTCGGTTTCCATGTAGTTGGTCCCCAGGCCTCTGAAATCGTTGCCCAGGGCGTAATCGCCATGGAATTCGGTTCCAGCGCCGAAGATCTGGCCCTGACCTGTTTTGCACATCCGACTCTGTCCGAGTCCGTGCATGAAGCAGCTCTGGCCGTCGGTGGTGGCGCGATCCACATCGCCAACCGCCGCAAGAAGAAGTAACGCAAACCAGGAATTTTTTAATTCGGGACATTAACTATGAATTTGCATGAATATCAGGGCAAACAGCTTTTCGCTGAATATGGCCTGCCAGTATCCAAGGGCATTGCCTGTGATACTCCGAAGGAAGCTGTAGACGCAGCTGGTGAAATCGGCGGTGATGCATGGGTTGTGAAAGCCCAGGTTCACGCAGGTGGCCGTGGTAAGGCTGGCGGTGTAAAGCTGGTCAAGAGCAAAGAAGAGATCCGTGAGTTTGCCGAGAAGTGGCTGGGCCAGAACCTGGTAACCTACCAGACAGATGAAAACGGCCAGCCGGTGAGCAAGATCCTGGTTGAATCCCTCACCGACATCGACCAGGAGCTTTACCTGGGCGCGGTTGTTGACCGTGGCACTCGCCGCATCGTGTTCATGGCCTCCACCGAAGGTGGTGTTGAGATCGAGAAGGTTGCCGAAGAAACGCCCGAGAAGATCCTGAAAGCCGAAATCGACCCGCTGGTTGGCGCTCAGCCGTACCAGGGCCGCGAGCTCGCGTTCAAACTGGGCCTGGAAGGCAAGCAGATCGGTCAGTTCACCAAGATCTTCGTTGGTCTGGCCAAGCTGTTCGAAGAGTGCGATCTGGCACTGGTAGAAATCAACCCGCTGGTTATTACCCCGGCTGGTGATCTGCACTGCCTGGACGCCAAAGTCGGCGTCGACGGCAACGCACTGTACCGCCAGAAAAAGATCCACGAGATGCACGATCCCTCCCAGGAAGATTCCCGGGAAGCGGAAGCGGCCAAGTGGGAGCTCAACTACGTGGCCCTGGAAGGCAACATCGGCTGCATGGTCAACGGTGCCGGCCTGGCCATGGGTACCATGGACATCATCAAGCTGTCCGGCGGCCAGCCTGCCAACTTCCTGGACGTTGGCGGCGGTGCAACCAAGGAGCGTGTTTCCGAGGCATTCAAGATCATCCTGTCTGACTCGAATGTGAAGGCGGTTCTGGTCAACATCTTCGGTGGTATCGTTCGCTGCGACATGATTGCAGAGGGCATCATCGGTGCCGTGAAGGAAGTCGGCGTCAAGGTTCCTGTTGTGGTTCGCCTTGAAGGCAACAACGCGGAGAAGGGTACTCAGGTACTCGCCGAGAGCGGTCTGAACATCATTGCCGCTACCAGTCTGTCGAATGCGGCAGAGCAAGTTGTTAAAGCCGCAGGGGGTAAATAATGAGCATCCTGATTAACAAAGACACCAAGGTTATCTGTCAGGGCTTTACCGGCGCACAGGGCACCTTCCACTCAGAGCAGGCGATCGCCTACGGCACCAAGATGGTTGGTGGCGTCAGCCCCGGCAAGGGCGGTACCGAGCATCTGGGTCTGCCGGTGTTCAACACCGTGCGTGACGCCGTTGAAGCAACCGGCGCTGAAGCGACCGTTATCTACGTACCTGCGCCGTTCTGTAAGGACGCCATCATCGAAGCGGCGGATGCCGGCATTCAGCTGATCGTATGTATCACTGAAGGTATCCCGACTATCGATATGCTGTACGCCAAAGAATACGTGGATCGCAAAGGCGTTCGCATGATTGGTCCGAACTGCCCGGGTGTTATCACTCCGGACGAGTGCAAGATCGGCATTATGCCTGGCCACATCCACAAGAAGGGCAAGGTTGGCATCGTCTCCCGTTCAGGCACCCTGACTTACGAAGCGGTCAAGCAGACCACTGACTTCGGCTACGGTCAGTCCACCTGTATCGGTATCGGTGGCGACCCGATCCCGGGCTCCAACTTCATCGACATTCTGGCCCTGCTCGAGAAAGATCCCGAGACAGAAGCCATTGTGATGATTGGCGAGATCGGCGGTACCGCCGAGGAAGAAGCTGCGGCCTACATCAAGCAGAACGTCTCCAAGCCGGTGGTTTCCTACATCGCTGGTGTTACTGCGCCTCCGGGCAAGCGCATGGGCCATGCGGGCGCCATCATCTCCGGTGGCAAGGGTACAGCAGACGATAAGTTTGCCGCCCTGGAAGACGCTGGTGTTCGCACCGTACGCAGTCTGGCCGAGATCGGTCAGGCCCTGAAGGAAGTCACTGGCTGGTAAGCTGGCCTTCTTTCAGTAAAAACCCCCGTTTCTGCCCTGCAGAGCGGGGGTTTTTTATTTATAATGCCGGGTCGCCTGAACTATGATGGCGGTTCCAATACCAAATAAGGAGTTCGTGCTTTGAGTTCTGTAGATTCCCAGCAAAGGGTTTTGTCCGGCATGCGTCCGACCGGCAAGCTTCACCTTGGCCACTACCACGGTGTGCTGAAAAACTGGGTTAAACTCCAGCATGAATTCGAATGCTTTTTCTTTGTGGCGGACTGGCACGCGCTCACCACCAACTATGATGACCCCTCCGGCATTGAACAAAGCGTCTGGGATATGGTCATTGATTGGCTGGCGGCCGGTGTGAACCCGGGCTCGTCCACGATGTTTATCCAGTCGCAGGTGCCCGAGCACGCCGAACTGCATCTGCTGCTCTCGATGATCACGCCCCTCGGGTGGCTGGAACGCGTGCCGACGTTCAAGGATCAGCAGGAGAAGCTGCGGGAGAAGGATCTGGCGACCTACGGGTTCCTCGGTTACCCGCTGCTTCAGAGTGCAGATATTCTGGTTTACCGGGCAGGAAAAGTGCCTGTTGGTGCAGATCAGGTTTCCCACGTTGAAATCACCCGGGAAATCGCGCGCCGGTTCAACCACATCTATGGCCGAGAGCCAGGGTTTGAAGAGCAGGCGGAAGGTGCCATCGTGAAGATGGGCAAGAAAAACGCCAAGCTCTATCGCAATCTCAAGAGGCGTTACCAGGAAGAGGGCGACATGGACGCCCTGGAAACGGCCCGTGCTCTGCTGAAAGAGCAACAGAATATCTCCCTGGGCGATCGTGAGCGTCTTTACGGTTACATTGAAGGTGGCGGCAAGGTGATTTTGCCGGAGCCCCAACCGCTGCTGACACCGGAATCCAAGTTGCCGGGGCTGGATGGGCAGAAAATGTCCAAGTCCTACAACAACTATATCGGTCTCCGTGAAGAGCCGGACAGCGTAGCCCAGAAGGTTCGCACCATGCAGACCGACCCCCAGCGGGTCCGCCGAACCGACGCGGGTGAACCCGAGAAGTGCCCGGTGTGGGGAATGCACAAAATCTATTCCGATGCTGACACTCAGGAGTGGGTGCAGACCGGTTGTCGCAGTGCCGGCATCGGTTGCCTGGATTGCAAGAAGCCGTTGATTGACGCGATAGTCGAGGAGCAGCGTCCGCTCCACGAACGCGCGCGGGAGTATGAGGGCAATCCGGATCTGGTTCATTCCATTCTCCAGGAAGGTCGCGAGCACGCCCGCGACGCCGCCCGCGACACCCTGGAGGAAGTCCGGGCCGCCATGGGGCTTCATTACCGTTGAATCCGCAGGAGTCGGTGCCACGAGCATACAGCCAGTGCGCAGACCCGGAGTGAAAGGTTATGACTGAAGAATCCACCGATCAGGCCACGCCCGAAGCCCAGGACGCTGCACCGGAGCAGTCGCCCCTGGCGCGGGTGTCCGGCAAGCCGGTGGTGGATCTTCCCAAGGATTTGTACATTCCGCCGGACGCCCTTGCCGTCTTCCTTGAGGCGTTCGAAGGGCCCCTGGATCTTCTGCTGTATCTCATCCGTCGCCAGAACATGAACATTCTGGACATCGACGTTAGCGAAATTACCCGGCAATACATGGATTACATCGGTGCCGTGGAGGCCATGCGGTTCGAGCTGGCTGCGGAATACCTGGTGATGGCCGCCACATTGGCGGAGATCAAATCGAGGATGCTGTTGCCTCGACAGGAAAGCGACGATGAGGAAGAGGTTGATCCCCGGGCAGAACTGATTCGCCGGCTTCAGCAATACGAACGGTTCAAGCAGGCTGCTGAAGATATTGATGAATTACCGCGCCTGGAACGCGATACCTTTGCCGCCTCCGCCGCGCTGCCGAAGATGCCCTCCAGTCAGCCCCATCCGGATGTAGACTTGCGGGAAATGCTGCTGGCTCTGCAAGGCGTTCTTCAGCGGGCAGACCTGTTTACCAGTCACCATGTTGAACGGGAAAGGCTTTCGACCCGGGAGCGCATGTCCGCAATCCTGTCGGTGCTTCAGGATGATCATTTTGTGACATTCGAAAGCCTGTTTACGATTGAAGAGGGTCGGCTCGGCGTCGTGGTGACCTTCCTGGCCACGCTTGAGCTGGTCAAAGAGCAGCTGATCGAGGTTGTCCAGGCCGAGGTCCTGGGCCCGATTCATGTTCGAGCCAGGGCAGCCAGCTAGGGGCTCCCAACGTTCAAAGCACGGAAATACGGATCAGACACCATGAACGAAGAACACCTGCTGAGAATACAGGCGATTGCTGAAGCGGCCCTGCTGGCTGCGGGCAAACCCTTGTCTCTCGACCAGCTTCGGGACCTGTTCAGTGAAGAGGAACGCCCCGCACGCCAGGTAATGGAACATGTCATGGTACTTCTGGAGGCGGCTTGCGAAGGGCGCGGTTTTGAATTGAAGAGGGTTGCCAGTGGCTACCGTATTCAGGTCCGCGAAGAATTCGCGCCCTGGGTAGGGCGTTTGTTTGAGGAAAAGCCCCAGCGCTATTCCCGGGCGTTGCTTGAAACCCTGGCATTGATCGCCTATCGGCAGCCAATCACCCGGGGTGAAATCGAGGATATTCGGGGTGTCACGGTAAGCAGCAATATCATTCGCACTCTGCTTGAGCGAGAGTGGGTTCGCGTCGTTGGGCATCGGGATGTTCCCGGCCGTCCGGCCATGTATGCGACTACGAAACAGTTTCTGGACTACTTTAACCTCACGGGCCTGGATCAGATGCCGCCCCTGAATGAAGTCCGCGATCTTGAAGAGATCGGCCGGGAAATTGAAAAGAACATGCAGGCGGAGATCGAGTTCGAATCAACGACTGCCGAGAACGACGACGAATCTTCGAGCCAGACACTTCACTGACGCCATTCGGGTGTCAGTCAGATACTAAGGATTGATTTCATGGCGGCAGAACGCCCCAACAAACCAGCCAGACCAGCCAAGGACAACGCGAGCCAGGGTGGGCCAGAGCGTATTCAGAAATTGCTTGCCCGCGCGGGCATCGGTTCGCGCCGGGAAATTGAAGGCTGGATGGAAGCCGGCCGCCTGCTGGTCAACGGGCAACCTGTGGCGCCCGGGCAAAAAGCGACTGTTGAGGATCGCTTCGAACTCGACGGCAAGCGACTGGAAGTGTCCGGTGCGGCGGAAGTGATGCGCCGGGTACTGATCTATAACAAACCTGAGGGTGAGGTTACCACTCGAAAGGATCCTGAGGGGCGGCCGACGGTGTTTGATCGTTTGCCACGTCTCAAGGAGCACCGGTGGATTTCCATCGGACGGCTGGATATCAATACCACGGGTCTGGTGCTCTTCACCACAGACGGCGAGTTGGCGAATCGCCTGATGCACCCGTCCAACCAGATTGATCGGGAATACGCGGTACGGATCTTCGGGGAAGTGGACGATGCGATGATCGAGCGCCTGCTTCAGGGCGTTCTCCTGGAAGATGGCATGGCCAAGTTCACCGATATCTCTCCGGCCGGCGGTAGCGGTATAAATCGCTGGTTCCACGTGACCTTGCTGGAAGGGCGCAATCGGGAAGTTCGTCGTCTTTGGGAATCCCAGGGTGTTCGCGTCAGTCGGCTGAAGCGCGTGCGCTACGGGCCGATCTTCCTGCCGAGCAGGCTGACTGTAGGAAAATGGGAAGAGCTGGATCAGCGGGCAGTAGACACCCTGAGTCGCACGGTTGGTCTCGAAGCGGTTGAAATTCCGCAGAAAACACCAAATGAGAAAGCGGCCCACGACCGTCAGAGGCGGAAAAGCCCTGGCCGGTCCGGTAAGAAAACACCCGGTAACAAATGGGCTGTCAGCGACACCAAACCTGCCAAACCAGCCGGGCGTGCTCCCCGGCCAGAGAGAGCCCGAAGCAAGACCCCCCGGGGCTGATCGTTACGAAATGGTGGCAAACACCCGGGTGCAGTTACGGCCCTGGTGTTTGGCCCGATAGAGTGCCTCGTCCGCCCTTGCCAGCCAGGCCTGGGGCGCCTCCTTGGGCAGGAAGGTGGCAACGCCACAACTCGTTGTGACCTTCAGTTCCTTCTCTCCGCCATCAACCCGGATAGCGGCGATCGCTTCGCGAACGCGCTCTGCTACATCCCTGGCATCCTGCTCCGAGGTATGCGGGAGCAGGATAGCAAACTCCTCGCCGCCAAAGCGGTAGACTGAATCCGAGGTTCGGATCGACTTCTCGATCTCGCACGCGGCCAATTGCAGAAGATGGTCGCCAACCACATGGCCGTGAGTGTCGTTCACCGTCTTGAAGTGGTCCAGATCGCAGAGGACGAGCGAGTAGGGCTCGCCATGGCGCTCTGATAACAGGCTGGAGCGTTGCAGAGCGTCGTCCAGGGCGCGTTTGTTGGGTATGCCGGTCAGGGAATCTGTCAGAGATGCCTGCTCAATGGCCACGTACTGGCAGGCGTTGCGAATCGGGCAGATCGCCGCACTCAGAACCATCTCGACGCCTTCCAACTCCTGTTCCGAGAACCTCTGCCGACGTTGCAGTACCAGGGTCCCATAATTGACACCTTCAAGGCTCAGCCGGTACTCGCAGCGGTGTGGCCCCCCCATGCCTGTGGCATAGACGAAATCCTGTTTCCCGATCCGGTGCCGGTAGTTGAGCGCACTGAATGGAACAATAGCGACCAGCTCTTCGGCCAGGATCGCCAGCTGCTGTTCCAGCGACAGGGTGGTGGACAGCCGGCGCGTCAGCCTGGTGAGTACATCCGGCGTATTGTTCCAGTCCTGGTGTGCCTGACGCAGCGCGGCCAGTTTCTGGGGCTGGGAAGGAGACTGATGGATCGACGGTATGTTTTTCACTACGGTTCACTCTGTCGCAGAAGTTTACAGTGCTTTGCGTGTGCAAAGCAGAAACCGTGCCCAGTCATAAAAAGCTAACAAAAACAGCGAGTAACGAGGCTAACATCACTTGGTTTCTGATTTTTCGGCTGTCGTTCCCGATTTGCCGTCAAAAAACCGGCAGTGATTTGCCGCGATGTTCCTGAGCTATGCAAAATGTCAGACAAGGGGTGGGGCTATAGATTCCCTGTGGTAAACTTCTGCGTTTGAAATCGTGCCGTCTTCAGGAATGAGTGACCAACTTTATGAGGTTTCAGGCCCCGGAAAGTCTGTCTGAACAAATTGCCCAGCATCTGGGGCAACGAATCATCACGCGAGATCTCAAGCCCGGCGAACGCATTCAGGAATTGAAGGTGTCGGGAGAACTGAATGTCAGCCGTGGCTCCGTTCGGGAAGCACTGCTCATTCTGGAACGCCGTCATCTGATCGAGATTTTCCCCCGGCGGGGTGCGGTGGTGTCCAGCCTGACGCCAGAAAGCGTCAACAGCCTCTACGACATCTATATCGACCTCCTCTGCATGCTTGGGCGCAAGGTACTTGAGCGCTGGTCTGGCAGGGAGCTCGGCGGTGTCATGGGCCAGGTCCGTGAATTACAGGCAGTCATTGATGCCCTTAACGCCACCAGTGCCGACGCCGCCGAGCAGGTTATTGATGCGGGTTTCGGGGTTATGCGTTACGCCTACGGCCTGGTCGAAAACCCGTTTCTGGAAGAAACCCTCGAGAATTTCAGACCGGCCATCAGCCGCACCTATTTTGTGGCGCTGGAACACTTCCGGGAAGAAATCGGTGAAACTGCTACCTTCTTTCGGCAACTGGCGGATGCCGCCGTCAACGACGACACTGATCGGCTGCAAGCCGTTATCCAGGCCTTTGGGGAGCACCAGCGGCAGCAGGTGTTGACGATCCTCCGGCAGGAAGCGAGCGCCTGATATGCGTCTGAAGTCCATCAAACTGTCCGGCTTCAAATCGTTCGTAGATCCCACCACGGTTCCGTTCCCCTCCAACATGACGGCCGTGGTCGGCCCCAATGGGTGCGGCAAGTCCAACATCATCGATGCGGTGCGTTGGGTCATGGGCGAGAGCTCCGCCAAGTACCTGCGCGGCGAATCCATGACAGACGTTATTTTCAACGGGTCCAGTGCAAGAAAGCCCGTGGGGCAGGCCTCCATCGAACTGGTGTTTGATAACAGCGATGGGTCCGCTCCCGGTGAATTCGTGAAATTCAACGAAATCTCCGTTCGCCGCCGCGTTTCCCGGGCAGGGCAGTCCGAGTATTTCCTGAATGGCTCCAAGTGCCGGCGTCGCGACATTACTGACCTGTTCCTCGGCACCGGTCTCGGCCCGCGGAGCTATGCCATCATCGAACAGGGCATGATTTCCCGGCTGATTGAGGCCAAACCGGAAGAGCTTCGGATCTATATTGAAGAGGCGGCCGGCATTTCAAAATACAAGGAGCGGCGCCGGGAAACGGAGAACCGTATCCGCCGGACCCAGGAAAACCTGGAGCGTCTGACCGATTTGAGAGAAGAGCTGGGCCGCCAACTGCAACACCTGGAGCGTCAGGCAGCCGCAGCCGAGAAGTACAAGGCCTACAAGCAGGAAGAGCGCCAGAAAAAAGCCGAACTGACGGTGCTTCGCTGGCAATCCCTCGACAATGACTTGCAAGCCTGGCGAGGCAAGATCCGGGATACCGAGCTCGAGCTTGAGAAATACCTCACCGAGCGGGTCAGCCTGGAGACCTCCCTGGAATCCCTGCGCGACAATCACCAGGAACGGACCGAGCATTTCAACCGGGCACAGGCACGCTATTACGAAGCCGGGGCCGATATCGCCCGTATTGAGCAGAGCCTCGAACACCAGCGTGAACGCAGCCGGCAAATGGCGGCTGAGCTGGACCAGGCCATGGCGAACCAGAGAGAACTGGCCCGCGAGCTGGAGCAGGATGAGGACAAGCTTGCGGGAATCCAGGAAGAACTCGACATGATGGAGCCGGAGCAGGAAGCGCTGGCAATTCGCTCCGAGGAGTCTGGTGAGAAGTTGCAGCAGGCCGAAGACGCAATGAGTGACTGGCAGCACCAGTGGGAAGACTTCAGTGCCCGTTCATCGGACGCGCGGCGCCAGGCAGAGCTGGCCCAGTCCAGAATCCGCTCGCTTGAGGATGCCATTGAGCAACTGCTGGCCCGCCAACGCAAGCTTCAGGACGAACAGGAATTGCTGGAAGGTCAGATGGACCGCGCCGAGCTCGAAGAGCTGCTGGAACAGCAGGAAACGCTGGAGCTGAAGCGCGAAGAGGCGGCCGAACGGATTGCTTCAGTTCAGGACGAGCTCTACGAAGCCCGGCAGCAACAGCGTGATGCCGAGCAGGCGCTCTCTGAAGAACGCCAACGGGTGCAGAGCCTTCGTGCGTCCCTGGAGTCCCAGCAATCCCTTCTGGATGAGCAGATGGGGGCCGGGGATGATGTTCTGCA
>NZ_DDOI01000154.1:14175-17608 GCF_002341575.1 Marinobacter sp. UBA2498
GCTTCAGATTACCGATGGCTGGGAGTTTGCTGTCGAACAGGTTATTGGGCGTTTTACCCAGGGTCTCTGCCTTCCCGATATTGATCAGCTCTCATCCGCCATGAAAGAAGCGCCAAAGGGGTTGGCGCTGGTGGAGGCAGAAGCCACAGACGGCAGTGAGCGTTCCGGGTTGGCGGCCAAGGTTTCCGGAGTGCCGGGAATTGCCTCGTTGCTTCGCGGCATCGATACCGTCGAAACCGTCTCTGACGCCATGGGTATGCGATCGGGGCTTCGGGACGGTCAAAGCCTGATGACACCCGAGGGCGTCTGGATATCCCGGGAGTGGGTCCTGATGCCGGACTCTGATGCCGGCCAGGTCGGTGTGATTGAGCGGCAGAAGAAGGTGACCGAACTGACCGCGCAGCTGGCCGAGGCGGAGGAGGCGCTGGAAGCGGCTACCGAACGGTTGGAAGAGCTTCAGGAGCGGGCAGAGCGTTCGGAAGCAGCCCGGGATGAGGCGCAGACCCGTCTGAGCCAGGCAGATCGTGAACTGAGCACACTGGCGTCCAGGGTCAGCGGCCTGCGAGCACGTGCCGAGCAGATTGATGCCCGCCTGCAGCGAATCCGGGACGATATCCAGGACGTGTCCGAAAACCTCGAGGGCCAGAAAGAGAGTCTTCAGGATGCCCGGGAAGACTGGCAACTGGCGCTGGCTTCCACCGAAGACAGCGATGAAGAGAAAGAGCGGTTGCTGGAGCAGCGCGATACCTTGCGCGAAAACCTGGATCGGCTTCGCCAGGAGGCCCGGCACGATCGTGATCACGCGCATCAGCTGCAGCTCCAGCTGCAGACCCTGCACAGTCAACGTGACGGCCTCAGGCAGACGATTGATCGGATGCAGTTGCAGAAGGAGCGTATCGACGAGCGCCTGGAGATTCTGAGGGAGTCCCGGGAAAGCGCCGAAGAGCCCATCGAAGACCTGCAGATGCAGCTCGAAGGGCTGCTGGATCGGCGATTGGCGGAAGAGGA
The DNA here is from genome assembly GCF_002341575.1 of Marinobacter sp. UBA2498. NCBI lineage: Bacteria > Pseudomonadati > Pseudomonadota > Gammaproteobacteria > Pseudomonadales > Marinobacteraceae > Marinobacter > Marinobacter sp. UBA2498. The sequence goes on from NZ_DDOI01000154.1 coordinate 15,184, forward strand.
AAAGCTGGGCGCTGCTCGCGACGCGCTGGAAGAGATTGATCGGGAAGTGCGGGAAAAGGAACAGGGCAGAAGCGGAACCGATCATCGCATTCAGGAAGTCCGGTCCCGACTCGAAAAACTGAAAATGGAGTCCCAGGCCCTGGAAATCCGTTCCGGGAATCATGTCGATCAGCTCAAGGAGCTGGACGTAAAACTTCAGGATATCCTCGCCCAGTTGCCCGAGGGTGCGAATGAAAAAGACTGGGCAGACGAACTGGAGCGAATCGGCAACCGAATTCAGCGCCTGGGCGCGATTAACCTGGCGGCCATTGAGGAATATCAGGTTCAGAGTGAGCGCAAGACCTACCTGGATTCCCAGCATGAAGACCTGATGGAAGCCCTGGAAACACTGGACAACGCTATACGGAAAATAGACCGGGAAACCCGGCAGCGTTTCAAGGAAACCTTTGACCAGGTGAACGGTGGTCTGCAGGCTCTGTTTCCCAAAGTGTTCGGAGGCGGTAACGCCTACCTGGAGCTTACCGGTGAGGATCTTCTGGAAACCGGCGTTGCGATCATGGCGCGGCCGCCGGGCAAGAAGAACAGCACCATTCACCTGCTGTCGGGCGGCGAAAAGGCCCTCACGGCGATCGCACTGGTGTTTTCGATTTTCCAGCTCAACCCGGCACCCTTCTGTATGCTGGACGAGGTGGATGCGCCGCTGGATGATGCCAACGTGGGCCGCTATGCCAACATGGTCAAGGAGATGTCCAAGCAGGTTCAGTTCATCTACATTACCCACAACAAGATTGCCATGGAGATGGCGGATCAGTTGATGGGCGTAACCATGCATGAACCGGGGTGTTCGCGCCTGGTGTCGGTCGATGTCGACGAGGCAGCGGCTCTCGCAGAGGCTTGAGGCTGTTCAGAATTCAGGCGACCATGACAATAACGCCATCTGGCCCGGGTGTGCGTTGTATTCATTACGGGCTTTTCTTAGAGTAGCAACGTTACGGGATCTGCAAACAGGACAGCAGCACTATGTCACTTAGGGAATGGTTAATTGCCATCGGTACCCTGGTTATTATCGGCATTGTCATTGATGGCGTGCGCCGCATGCGGCGTGCCCGGAAGGAATCCATGGCAATCTCATCGGGCATGGGCGCCGATGAGCTCGAGGATTCACCACTCGATGACGAATACAACCCGGAGTTGCCCAACGGCGGCGCACGAACCATCTCCCGCGACACACTTGAAGAGCGTGGGTATGTAAAGCGTGAAAAGCCCAGCCGATTTGGTTCTCCGAAACCCAAACCGACCCGCCCGGTAACCGCTGCTGCCAAGGAAGAACATCGGGAGTCGCCAGAACCGGATCTGCATCCTGGGCCGGACAGCGAACCGGCTGCCGAGTATCACGATGAACCGGTTGAGTCGGATCCGGATTTCGGGTTGTCCAGTCATGAGCCCGAAGAAACCGAGCTCGAATCAGGTTGGGGGGCCATCGAAGATGAAGTGGAAGCAGTCCCGCCTACGGTAACAACCGAAGTAGAGGAAGATACGGCACGGCGTGAACCTTCCCGAGCGGTCAGTGGTCAGCCGCTGGCAGGTGCGAATCGCCCTGAGGCCCGGGAAGTGATTGTGATCAATGTCCTGGCCAAGAGCGGTGAAGACTTCAAGGGGGTGGCCCTGAAGAAGTTGTTCGAAGCCTGTGGTCTGGAGCATGGTGATATGGACATTTATCACCGGCACGAGGAGTCCGATACCACCAGCCCGGTCCAGTTCAGTGTTGCCAATGCCGTGGAACCCGGCACGTTCAAGCCGGGCGATATGCCGACCCTGGCCACGCCCGGTATCAGTTTCTTCATGAGTATGCCCGGGCCCACCAATGCGCTGCAGGCGTTTGACTTCATGCTTGAGACAGCCCAGGCCGTGGTTCGTAACCTTGGCGGCGAGCTTAAGGATGAGCGCCGGAGCGTGATGACCCCTCAGACAATCGAGCACTGCCGCCAGAGGATTCGGGAGTTCGAGCGCAAGCAACGTTCCCAGCGAGTCTGAAACCAGGCGGTAAAAGAAGGCCAGATGCCCGGTTTGTTCCGGGCATTTTTTTGAGAGACGAGAGTGCCAGTCCATGAGCAAAGCCACGCCCGACATCATTCAGCGTGTTGAAGAACTCCGTTCGGCGATTGATGACCATAACTACCGCTATTACGTGCTGGATGACCCGCGTGTTCCCGATGCGGAATACGACCGGTTGTTCCGGGAATTGCAGGGCCTGGAAACCGATTATCCGGAGTTGGCTTCGGACACGTCGCCCACGCGGCGGGTTGGCAGCGCCGCGGAAACCAGCTTTGAGGAGGTAGTGCACAGGCTGCCCATGCTGTCGCTGGATAATGCGTTCAGCGAGGACGAACTTCGTGACTTTGACCGGCGGGTAAAAGATCGGCTC
>NZ_DDOI01000154.1:17685-38139 GCF_002341575.1 Marinobacter sp. UBA2498
AAAAGATCGGCTCGGTATCACTGAGGACGTGGAGTATGTCTGTGAACCGAAGCTGGACGGGCTGGCGGTGAGCCTGCACTACGAGAATGGCGCCCTGACGACCGCCGCCACCCGGGGGGATGGCTATTCCGGGGAGGACATAACCGCCAATATCCGAACCATTCCCTCGGTGCCGCTGAAGCTCCGTGGCGACGACGTGCCCGATCTGGTGGAGGTCCGCGGCGAAGTCTACATGCCGAAGGACGGTTTCGAGCAGCTTAATCGCCGCCTGGCGGAGCGTGGCGAGAAGACCTTCGTTAATCCCCGTAATGCGGCGGCCGGCAGCCTCCGGCAGAAAAAATCGACAGTAACCGCCAGACGCCCTCTCGAAATGTGCGCCTACAGCGTTGCGGTAACCGACGAAAGCCTCTTGCCGGATACCCAGTGGGAGGGGCTCAAGAGAGTCCAGAGCTGGGGTTTCCGTATTAATCCCGAGATGCGCAAGGCCAAGGGCGCGGAGGAATGCCTCGAAGCCTACAGCGCGCTGATGGACAAACGGGACGGACTCCCCTACGAAATCGACGGTATCGTCTTCAAGGTGAACCGGCTTGACCAGCAAAAGGCCCTGGGTTTTGTATCCCGGGCCCCTCGTTGGGCGATTGCCCAGAAGTTTCCGGCTCAGGAGGAACTCACGGTTATCGAGGACGTGGAATTCCAGGTCGGTCGTACTGGCGCGGTTACCCCGGTTGCGAGGTTAAAACCCGTGTTCGTGGGCGGTGTAACGGTGAGCAACGCCACCCTCCATAACATGGACGAAATTCGCCGACTGGATGTTCATATCGGCGATACCGTGTTCATTCGCCGCGCCGGAGATGTGATTCCGCAGGTAGTCAAAGTGGTGGCCGAAAAACGCCCCTCAGGCGCCCGGGAAGTAGAATTGCCCCGACAGTGCCCGGTGTGCGACTCGGATGTTATCCAGATCGAAGGTGAAGCCGTTGCCCGCTGCTCTGGGGGCCTGTTCTGCCCCGCGCAGCGAAAGGAAGCCATTCGCCACTATGCCTCCCGCAAAGCCCTCGATATTGAGGGCCTTGGAGACAAGTGGATAGATATCATGGTGGATCAGGGCATGGTGGAAACCGTTGCCGATCTGTATCGCCTGACCACCGACGACCTGGTGAAACTTGAGCGAATGGGAGAAAAGTCGGCGGCCAATCTGGTGGCTGCCATTGATCGGGCCAGAAACCCCGGGCTCTGGCGGTTCCTTTATGCCCTTGGCATCCGGGAGGTGGGGGAGGCCACCGCTAAAGCCCTGGCGGGCCACTTCGGAACTCTGGAGGCCATTGCTGCAGCGGATGAAGAGAGCCTTCAAACGGTTCCGGATGTCGGGCCGATCGTTGCGGGTCATATCCGTAGCTTTTTCGAGCAGACCCACAATCGCGAAACCCTGGATGCCCTGCGTGAAGCCGGTGTGAGGTGGCAGGAAGAGGAAGTCCGGGAGGGAGAGAAGCCTCTGAAAGGCCAGACCTGGGTGCTGACCGGTACGCTTTCCGGAATGACACGGGACGAAGCCAAAGAGAAGCTGGAATCCCTTGGAGCCAAGGTGGCCGGAAGCGTTTCTAAAAAGACGGCCTGCGTGGTGGCTGGCGAGGCCGCCGGTTCCAAACTGGCCAAGGCTGAACAGTTAGAGGTACCTGTTCTTGATGAAGCCGGGCTGGTGGCGTTGCTGGAAGAGCACGGCCAGGGCGCGGGCTAACCGAATCTGAGAACTCGCGCAGATCCCCTGCGTATCAAATTGGCTACCATGGCGTTGTTCTGTAACGGTGTGTAAACCGCCCGGTGTTCATGTTTCATCCGGGCGGTCGCTACCATAACAACAACGATAGAAACGGATTTTTTCATGGGCGCCGATTTTCACTCCCGCATTCATCCTGTTCGCCAACTTGCCGTTCTGGCCCTGCTTTCACTGGGGCTTGCTGCGTGCAAGACGGAAAAGGATCCCGACCAGCCCACAATCCTTGGCGTACCCCCAGTGTTCGCCTATCTCGGTGTTGAATACTCCTACAACTTCGGGGCCTACGGTGGCGAAGATATCCTTGATTATTCCCTGACCAATGCGCCGTCCTGGCTGGCGCTCGAGGACACCAGTAACAAGGCTCGCCAGGGCATCATTATGCGCGGTGTCCCCGGTCTCACCGGCGGTAGTCGAGGAGAGGCGGACCTGGGCAAGACCGAAGGCATCAATCTGGTAACAACCGACGGCCGCATGGCCGGCGCCCAGCCGTTCGATATTGACGTGAAATACAATGTAATGTCTCTGGATGCAGAGCCGTTTACGGAAGGTGAAAGCCCGGAAATCCCTGCCAGTAACCGCGAACAATGCACCTTGCCCGATCTTGAAACCGAGGGTGAGCACAGCGTTACCATTAATCTCTACAACGATGACGGCTCCGTATCCGGTACCAGGGAGCTGACACTTCCGACGCGCCGCGTCTTCGTCAAGGTTACCCTGGATCAACCGTCGGTAACCCAGGTAGCGGTAGCTTTTGAGCTTTTGTCTGACTATGACGCATCCAGTTGCGACGTCGGATTCTCGCCTCCACACCAGAACTGCGATCACAGTGCCTCCAATGCGGGAGATGCGATCCTCGGCACGGACATTGTCGGGTTGGGCAGCAACAGTTCATTGCCTCGCGATGAGACGGGGGAAAGCGAGCTGGGCTATATCGACTATGAGCTTGACGAACAGGGCTTCTATACGCGCGGCGTGATCACACTTGAGCCGGGTATTACCGAGTGTTATCTGCCATTGGAGGTGGTCGAGGACAGCTTTGCCGAGCCCGTCGAGTCCCTTCGCCTGGCACTGACAGAAGTGCGATCCGGTCTGGCCGGTCTTGGCAGCGGTAACGGTGGTGTCGTTACCAATTTGTCCATTCAGGACAACGAGCCGGTTCTGTCGCTGGAAACTGTAAACGGTGGCGGCAGGGATACGCTGAACGTGGGTGCTGTGCGCGAATACGTCGCGAGACTCTCTGGAGACAGAGACCGGGATATTTTTGCGAAGCTGAGCCACACCGAAGACTCCACCGCACGTCTCGAATCCGAGTTCGTTATCGAGCGACTGGAAGACGGAAACTGGGTTGAGAATGACGAACTGATTTTTCCAGAAGGGACCGATGAAGTGCCTTTCCGGATTCGGGTACCGGAGGCTGGCTATGCCAACCCGGCCTTCAGTGACCGGTTTATCCTGCTGGGCCTCAACGAGAACTTCCAGGCCGGTCGAGAGGATTATGCCCGGGCGGAGGCTGAAAACCTGATCCGGGTCAGCCTCAACGAGCTGACGTCTCCGCTTGCTCTGAACCCTGGCGACGGCTTTGTGGCCACAGACATCTCGATGGGCCATGACGGCAGGCTGTTCGTTGCCGGCTACGACACCCAGGATAACGACCGGGTGCTGGTGCGGATTTTTGACCAACGAGGCACTCAGTTGCAGCAGGTTGACATATCCTCTGCGAGCGACAGCCTGAGCGCTCCGGATCCGGTCATAAACGTGGTGCAGCGGAAGGTGACCGAGGGTGGGACCAAGGTAGACCGGTTCGAATTTGTCGTGGCCTACAGCACCGATCAGTCGGTGGCGGGAACGTCCGGTCTGGGCCGCCTGGATTCAGTGACATCGCTTTACTGGTTTGATTCCGCCACCAACGGTGGCGAATACGTTCCCACCTGGACCATCGGGACCGGAACGGATGCTGATGATCAGGTTCGCTGGGCCGGAATCAACCGTGACACCGGCTATGTCATCCTGGCCGGGGAAACGGAAGGTGTGTTTGATCAGCAGCAGGGATCGGGCGGCAGGGACAGCTTCCTGCAGCGAATTGATACTGAACTGGACGGCAACACGCAGCAGCCTGCGGTTGCCTGGACCCGCCAGGCCGGCTCAGCAGCCGATGACCGTGTTGCCGGCGGCAGCACAGAATCTGTGAACCCCGGGTTGTTTGGTTCGGCCGCGGGATCTGTGGAAGGCGCTTCAGTCATCGGCGGCATTGATGCCTTCTTCTTTAACGCCTCCAGTGCCACCAGCGAACTTGATGTCAAACAGGTTGGCACCACTGGCGATGAACCGGTTTCCAACGGACTGTATACCGGTAGCACGCTCTGGCTGATTGGTGCCAGTGATGGATCCTATTCTGTGCTGGAGCAGGACGAGGAAGACCCCGTTCTGGAGAGGGAGGCGCTTTCCAGTGCTGCCGGGTTCCTGCTGGGATATTCAGCCGCCGGGAATGTCAGTCGGGCCTTCACCCTGAATGACGAAGGCGATCAGTCCAGCGAGGCATTTCTTGGGTTGGCTGATTTCGATGGCGACATGGTTGTGGCTGGTACCACGAACGGCGACTTCGCCAGCGGCGGTGTGGTGTCCGGAATGGAGCAGGGCATCGCTGCCCGGGTATCGCTGGTTCCAGAACCCGAGACGGAAGAGGAAGAGTCGGAATTCAGAAACAACTGGCGATACCAGCTTGCAGCGGATGACTCTGCGATCTTGGATCTGGAAAACTACCGGGATGACGAAATACCGGCATTAACCCGAATAGGCAACAACTGGTATGTGCTTCTCTTCAGTCCAGAGGGAGAACTGTTGACGCCTCTGAATTAGGGAACGTGGGGGCTACACCGTTCCCTGATGGCGGCCTGAGCTGGCGTAGAGTCGCAGGTAGTCCGTGCTGGTAACAATTCCGGAGGCGGCGCCTTTCGCATCTACCACCAGGGCGGCATTGAGCTGGTGGGCCAGCATAAGTCTGGCAAGCTGGTGGGCATCGGTCTCGGGTGAGGCTGTCAGGAAGGCGGGCAACTCGATGTGAACCAGGCTCTGGCTCATGGCATCGGCTTCATTCTCGTGAAGCCAGCCCAGGAGCCAACGCAGGTCGACAAGGCCGGCAACGTTGTTGTCCGCCATGATCACAAGGTGGTGCACCTGGTGCTCGTCCATGACGGTTAAAGCCTCAGAAATCGTTGCAGACGCCGGAACGGAATACAGGGTTTGAGACGAGATGCTGGATACCGGCAGATACGGGCGGTCTTCACGGCGCTCGCCAGCGGCCGCCGCGCCGTATTCCTCCAGTGCTTTGTAGCGACCGGCATTGGCGGCCTGCTGGAACTCGGCGTCCGTTGCCTCACTTCGGCCAGGATTGATGCTCTGGGTTTCTGCCAGCTCTGTAACATCACCCACGGGCCTTGCCCGGAATGTTTCCGGTAGCCGGGTTCCGACCGGGCGGCCGGGTTCGCTGACAAAAATGGACATGGGTTCTCTCCGTGACTATGCCACCATTTCGATGGTTATCGGCAGTCTGACCGGAAACTTCAGCTGGAGTTTATTACGAAACCACCACATTCGTCTGATAGAGGCGTCGGGTTTCAAGGCGTTTGGCCAGGTTCGCGGGAAGGCAGGGAGGTTGTCCGGTGAGCAAGTCAGCCAGATATTCGGCCAGGAGCGGTGCGTAGGTCAGTCCTTTGCTGCCAAGGCCAGTAAGGAGGTAAAGGCTATCGAGATCGCCGCTCTCGCCGTCGAAAACGGGTCCGGCCACCGGCTGGTAGTCATGGGTGGTGCATCGGAAGGCAACCCGGCCACTGAGTTCCTCCCCGCGAAGCGCATCGCTTTCATCGGAAAACACCGCAGGCAGCATCGAGCCGAGTTCGTCGATGTTCTCGTTATGACTTTCCACGGTGGGCAATGGGTTGTTATCACGTAGATCGAAGGTTGCGCCGGTTACGGCAAACTCGCCCAGTGCAGGGTTCAAATACCGGTTACCACAGATAACGGCCGTTGGGCCTCTGAGAGCTGTCGCTGGCAGGTGGCTAACCTGGCCACGAATGGCTTTCAACCGGAAACGACCCTTTGTCGGGATAAGCTCCGGGCTGAGATGGCCCGAGCAGATGACCACCCGGTCAGCGGTGATCGATCTGTTGTTTTCCGTCGAAATGCTCCATGTGCCGTCCGAACGCCGAAGATTGTTGACCTCGCTATGGAACACCGTGGATATCAGCGGGTGGTTCGCCAGTTCCTTGCAAAGGTTTGCGGGTTCGAGCCAGCCACTGCCGGGGAACCAGAGCCCGCCCGATTCCGTTGGCACGCCTGTCAGGGCGCTGGCCTGTTCCCGGGTCACCGGGTAAAAGATACTCCGGGGGTAGTCGTTCCTTTGGAGAAACCTCCGCTGCCGGTCCGCTTCCTGGGAGTTGTGGGCCAGCTGTAGCAGGCCGGTCGGATGCCAGTGCTGGTCGCGCCAGTTGTGGTAGAAACGCTGCGCGAACGAGAGTGCTGTGAGCGCCAGCTCGGTCTGGTCGTTGAACTCTACGCCCAGCTTCACATACAGGGCGCCCTGGGCGTTGCCGGACGCCGCTGCACCCGGGCCATGGGCGTCGATCAGTGTTACCGGGTAGCCCCGGTCTGCCAGGTTTCTTGCCAGTGCGCAGCCGGCAACACCTGCGCCGATTATTGCGATCGATTCCTGTTGTTCCGTGGGAGCCGTTTTGATGGGTGCCGGGTTCTCCGCGACAAGAACGCCTTTCAGCATATCCCGTTTGCGACCGTATCCGGCGGTTTTTTCCATCCGGAATCCGGCCCCCATCAAGGCCCGACGAATCCGGCCAACGGAGGTAAAGGTCGCCAGAGTTGTACCCGGCCTGCTGTGTGCACGGATCTTGTTGATGATGTTTTCCAGCCACATATCCGGGTTGCGGGACGGAGCGAACCCGTCCAGAAACCAGGCGTCGGCTTGAAAATCCAGGGATTGCCAGGCGTCGTTAATGTCGCCGAAAAATAGCGTCAGTCGAACCTGCCCCCCGGCCAGGACCAGCCTGTGTACCCCACGCACCAGGGGTGGGTAATGCAGAAGCAGTTCGTCGGCCAGCGCAGCCAGTTCGGGCCACTGTGCCAGGGCCCGGGCCAGGTCCTCGTGGGTGAGGGGGAAACGTTCAACGGAAACGAAGTGCAGCGTCGCCGCATGGGCCGGAGCGTGTCGCTGCCAGGCTTGCCAGGCGGCGAGAAAGTTCAGGCCGGTTCCAAAGCCGTTTTCGGCAATAACGAAATTGCCGCCTTCGGGAATCTGTGCGAAACGTTCGGGCAACTGGTTGTGTTGCAGGAAAACGTAGCGTGTTTCCTCGAGACCATTGTCGCGGCTGAAATAGACATCGCCGAACCGGATGGACTCCGGGACGCCGTCGTGCCAAGCCAGTTCAGCGGGCTCTATTCCGGGCGGCAGGGGAGCACGGTCCACGGTGTCAGCCTTCGGGGTCGACCACGGTGACGGTTTCGATGATCACAGGTTCAACCGGCACATCGGCCATCCCCTGTTTCCGGGTGGTCTGTTTGCGGGCAATGGCATCGACAACGCCCATGCCCTCGGTCACCTTGCCAAAAACCGCATAACCCGGGCCGCGAACTCCGGCGTTCAGGAACCCGTTGTCGGAAAGGTTGATAAAGAACTGGGACGTGGCGGAATCAGGCGCACTGGTGCGAGCCATCGCAATGGTTCCACGAAGGTTCGGCAGTGTCTCTTTCGCTTCATTGCGGATAGGGGCCCGAGTGGACTTGCGGGAGAGATCCCGGGTGAAACCGCCGCCCTGGATCATGAACCCGGGTATAACCCGATGGAAGATGGTGCCGTCGAAAAAACCGTCTTCGGCGTACTGCAGGAAATTGTCGACCGTTTCGGGCGCAACATCCGGGCGAAGCTGAAGCTCGATAGCGCCTTCACTGGTCACCATGCGGACCTTCGGAAGAGGATCACTGGCCAGTTGCTCATTGGTTTGCGCCTGCACCGCGGCAGTCGGCATGAGCAGGGCGAGTGCCATAAGCAATACGGGTGTCACAGTTTTCAGGGGCTTTACCATGTTTGTCATTTGCAGCCGTTCTCCGTGTTATTAGCAGGTGTGTTTCCTGCGACAATTCGGCGAATTCTGTTATCAGGTGCCAGATCTTACCAGATGGTGATGGTAAAACGGGCACTGCATCCACGCACATTGTTGTGTGATCGGCTAACCTTCCCGATATCGGAAGTCATGGATCACACTGGCCGGGCCGGGTTGTACGGTTTTCACTGTTTAAAAGGAGACACTGGGTGAGAATCCGTCAGGGATTTGAAGAGAAATCACGCCTCGGGCGATTGCTTATCAATCGTGGGTATCTGTCTGAGGGGCAGGTTAACGAAGGCCTCAGGCTTCAGCGCGAATCGGGACAGCGCCTGGGTGAGGTATTTATCCAGGCGGGCTGGATCAGCGAGAAGGAGCTGCACCGTGTCCTCAAGCACCAGTCCCGCTATCGCAACGCTGCCGCCCTGGTAACAGCGGTCACGCTGCCATTCCAGCCCCTGGTAACCTTTGCGGCCAGCAATTCGGCCGAGGCGTCACAGGCAATACTGGAAGCCGGCGAACTTTATGACAGAGGCAATCTTGCCCCCATGAGCGAAGCCGAGCTGGCGGCGATTTCCGGTCAGGGCGATCCGACCTTGCTGCAGCGCATTGGTATTGTCAGCAAGATGGCGGAGAACCCCGCAGGAAATGGGGAGCAGGGCTCCGAGGCATCCGCAGATGTTATTGAAGGTCTCAAGCTTTCCGCCAATATCTTCGTGCCGGTTCTGAACTTCCTGGATTCAGATCTCAGCATTTCCGGTGTGCATTATCGTGAAGGGGAGCCACGTTATCGGGTAAGAGAAGATGGCGCCCTGATGCTGGCGTTCCCTGAGCGCATCGAGGAAATTCGGATGGACAATATACGGGTTACGGGAGGCCAGGGAGCTTCAATGGGCAACGTGAGCATTCACGACATCCGGTTTCATCCCGACTCCCAGATGACCATCTACACCCGATGAAGTGGAAAGCATGGCTCGGCAGAGCCATGCGTCCGGGCTCAGGCGCTGGCGAGCACCGTGCTGCTTGATACCGTGGTCTGCTGACCCTGTGCACCGTACAGCTTTTGCTGGCCGGTGGCGCCGCGGAAAATATCTGTGAGCCTCGACAAACGCTTTTGCAAGTGGCTGATTACGCGACCGTTGGTCTGGTTCAGCGTCTGACAGGTTCGCAGCTTCTGGTCCGCTTCCTGCCAGAGTTCGAAGAGATCCGAGAATCCGGCGCTGCGAATAAAGCGGGAAGGCTCGCCACTTTCGGGGCGATATCCCATTTGTACGAGCGTTCGGATTTTCTGTTTGGCGCGTTCGCGGACTGCACCGAGGAGATCGTTCTTCTCTCTGGTCAGGGCGTCCAGCTGGCGGAGGTCGGAATTCGCAAGGCAGGTCTTTTCCTTGCCGAGAACGTCAGCCAGTGTTTCAAGCTGGCTGATATCCTGGGAAAGAAGGGTCTTCAAATCATCAATTGCGGCCATGGTCTACTCACCCGAAAATGCTTTCATCCATCTCAAGCATTTTCTGGGCCAGCTTCTCGGCGTCAATCTTGTACGTGCCATTTTCGAGGGCGGAACGGATCTGCTCGATGCGGTCGTCATCCATTTCCGGATAATCGCCCAGCTTTTGTTCGAGCTGCTTCAGATTCTTTGCCTGATTGCTCAGGCTGACGTTCTCACCACGGGCCCCCTGGGCCTGTGTCTTCGCCTGTTCGTTGGATGCCGGCTGGGTATTCTGTGCGCCGGAGCTTTTGTCGGCCGTGGTTCTCTGGGTGTTGACCTGGCCGGGGCCAATTCCATTTAAGTCAACTGACATATCTGTACCTGCTTGCCTGTCGCGCCACGAATGCGGCGCTTACTCGAGTTTATGTCTTCTTAACGGCGGCGCCGCGAAAACCTTTAGTACTTTTAGCACTTTTTTTCATCTGCTTTTACGACCGGTTTTGCGGCATTCACTTGCCGCTCCGGCAAGCCTCTGCCGCACGCGGCTCACATCGGAATCTCCACGTGGCCCGGCGCGACAACGCTGGCTCTTATCGTGCGCGATGAGCGCAGATTCTCAACCAGAACCTGTTCGCCAACGCTGGCGCTTGCCAGGGCTTTGCCCCGGGAACGTACTGAAAATCCGCCGGTTTTGGCGGTGATGATAACATGATCGCCTCGTTCGACCGCATTCGGGGCCGAAAGCATGTCTGGTGTAACGAGCGATCCGGCATTCACTGCGCGCCGCACTTCCATGCCAATCGCCTGCTTCGAGTCGGTAATCACGCCACGTCTGGATGAATTGATTTCAACAGACTGCTTCGCAAGCAGCCCTTCGGTTATTCGCTCTCCACGTGTGAGTGGCCTCGCTGCCACCAGGGCTGGCCCATGGATAGAAACTGAAGCGGTAACAAACATTCGCCATGGGCGGGTTCCTTCGCAGGCTACCTGCAACGACGGGCTGGTGCTTTTCCATGGATCCCCGCTGAACTCTACACTCAAAGGCTTTTCGCACTCGGCGAGAGCGAGGCGGCTGTCGATGGAACCGGGTTCGAAGGAAACGGTGTAGCCATGCTCGGCCTGTTCAGACGCAAAGCTGTCCAGAAACGCCAGGGTTGCTTTCTGAATCTGTTCAGCTGTCGTTCCAGCAAGGAGCGGCGTGCTCAGGCCAGACATTAGCAGTAGTAGGGCGAAATTCGTGATGCGCATACGTATCAGTTTGTCCTATGCTGTCAACAACAGGGCAGAAAAGCCCGAATCAGGCTAAGGATTCGGTAAAAGTGGCCGTTAAATGGGCTGACCCACCCCTGATATGACGGGTTTCCGTCGATCAGGCTATTATTCAGTGAACAGCAAGATATATGCCGTTGTAATTCCGGCAAGCCAGGAGAATCGAAATGGCAGGGGTTTTGGACAGTGTCAACCAGCGCACTCAGATGGTCGGAAAGAACCGCCTAGAGCTGCTTCTTTTCCGTCTCAGGGGGCGTCAGATCTACGGGATCAACGTGTTCAAGGTGAAAGAGGTTCTGCAGTGTCCGAAGCTGTTCTCCCTGCCCAACAGCCGGCCGGTTGTTCGAGGCGTAGCCCATAGCCGGGGTGAGACTATCCCCATTATCGATCTGAGCATGGCAATCGGTCTGCCCGGTATCCCGCAAGAAGAGCTCTCCACCAGTTTCGTCATCATCACTGAATACAATCGCAAAACGCAGGGTTTCCTGGTGAGCGGCGTCGAGCGAATCATGAACATGAACTGGGAAGAAATCCTGCCTCCACCCAAAGGGGCCGGCAAGGATGTCTATCTTACCGCTGTCACGAAAATTGATGATAAGCTTATCGAAATCATTGATGTAGAGAAGATTCTTTCAGAAGTTTCTCCGCTTGGGGAGGACGTAACCGAAGCCGTTCTGAGTAAGAGCGCGGATAGGGTACCGGGGCATCTGCCCGTGCTGGTGGTCGATGATTCATCCGTGGCCCGGCGCCAGATACAGCGGTGTCTCACCGCAATTGGCATGGAAGTGGTGCTGAAAAACGACGGCAAGCAGGCTATTGAACATCTGAAGGAAATCACTGCGGATGGTTCCCGGGCCAAGGATCACTTCTCCCTGATCATCTCGGACGTGGAGATGCCTGAAATGGATGGCTACACCCTCGTCACCAAGGTGAAAGAGGACCCGGCGCTTTCGGATATGTTTGTTATGCTTCACACCTCACTCAGCGGTGTGTTCAACCAGGCCATGGTAAAGAAGGTCGGGGCCGACGACTTTATGGCAAAGTTCAGTCCGGACGAGCTGGCAGAGCGGGTGATGGAAATCATCGACCAGGGTTGATGGAGCCGCTCAAAGATTCACTCAGAACAGAGACCCAATGAAAGCGGAAATAACGCCACAGGAATATGAAGCCTTCAAATCGTTCCTGCAGGATGCCTGTGGGATTTTACTGGGCGATAATAAACAGTACCTGGTCAAAAGCCGGTTGCGCAGGATTCTTGAAGAGAACAGCCTGAATACCCTGGGTGAACTGCTCGAGCGCCTTAAGCGCCCCGGGCGGGGCGGTCTGAAAGAGACTGTCATCGATGCGATGACAACCAATGAAACCCTGTGGTTCCGTGACAATCACCCTTTCCGGATTCTTCAGGAGAAACTGCTTCCCGAATTCGCAGAGCGCAACTCGATGCAGCCTTTGCGTATCTGGTCTGCGGCCTGCTCAACCGGCCAGGAGCCGTATTCGATTGCCATGATCGTCGAGGAGTTTCGGCGGGCGAGGCCCGGGAAGCTGCGGGATGTAAAGATCACCGCGACGGATATCTCCAAAAGCGTTCTTGATGTGGCTCGCAAGGGCGAGTATGAAATGCTTGCCATTGGTCGGGGGCTCTCGCCAGAGCGCCAGAAGCAGTTTTTCACGCCGTCCCTGAACGGTGGCTGGCAGATCAAACCCCAGATCAAGAGCATGGTGGAGTTCAAGGAGTTGAACCTGCTTGAGCGTTATATGCTGGGCAAGTTCGATATTGTGATGTGCCGGAACGTTCTGATCTATTTTTCGGCGGACCTGAAAAAGGACATTCTCACCCGGATGCACGCCACCCTGAACCCGGGCGGCTACCTGGTTCTTGGTGCCTCGGAATCGCTCAACGGCTTGCCCCATCTCTATGAGATGGTTCAGTGCCACCCCGGAATCATCTACAGGAAAAAATAATCCATGCCCCTCAATGTCTGGGTCCTGGTTGCCGCTCAGGCGCTGGCCATGTGCACAGCGCCTTTTATCGTTTTTATAGGCAGCATTCAGGGCAGAATGCTCGCCCCGGCGCCCGAGTACGCAACACTTCCCGTCGGGCTGGTGGTCGTAGGCACCGTTCTGGCTATCAAACCGGCAACCTGGTTAATGGAGCGCATTGGGCGCAAGCGCGTGATGCTGCTGGGTGCCATCATGGGCATTGTTGCAGGTCTTATGGGAGGCCTGGCGTCCTGGACTGGTCTGTTTTCCCTTCTTTGTCTTGCGGCCGTGGTCGGTGGTACCGGGCTTGCGGTGGTTCACCAATATCGGTTTGCGGCCATGGAATCCGTGGCGCCGGGTATGGCGGGTTCTGCTGCCGCTCGCGTGTTGCTGGGTGGTCTGGTCGCAGCCTGGCTCGGGCCGGAAGTTGCGGGTCTGGGTAGCGGCGCGGCGGAGCAATACCCGTTTCTGGTCAGCTGGATCGCGCTGGCGGCCGTCCAGGGTGCGGCTTTGCTGATCCTTGCTATCGGTTACCGGGCAGGGGCCGAGCGCGTCCAGGAATCCCGGCCGGGAGGAGGCCGCCCCCTACGGGAGATTATGGCGAACCCTTTGATCTGGGCGGCCATGAGTGCCGCGGCCATTGGCTATGCGGTGATGAGTTTCATCATGACGGCGACGCCGCTGAGCATGACCGAAATGGCCGGCCATGACCTCGACGATGCCAAGCGGGTGATCCAGCTCCACATAATGGCCATGTATCTTCCGTCGCTGATCAGCGGTTGGCTGACACGCGTGGTAGGCATTCCCCTGATGATGGCAGCGGGCCTGCTGGCCTATCTGGGCTGTATTGCCCTTGCCGCGAGTGGTGTCAGCTTCCACCACTATATGTCAGCGCTGTTGTTGCTCGGCGTTGGCTGGAATTTCCTGTTCGTTGGTGGCACAACGCTGCTGCCCCGGGGGTATCGGGATGCCGAACGCTTCCGCGTCCAGGGCCTGAACGACATAATGGTTTTTGGCTCCCAGGCGACCGCGGCGCTGTCTGCCGGCGCAATTCTGAGCTGGCTGGGCTGGGGCGGTCTGGTCATGGTTGCCGTACCCTTCCTGATACTTCACGGGTTATTGATGACTTTGTGGCTGTTGCGCGAACGAACGCCCGAAGCTGCAGTTAACGGGAGAGAGTGATGCTTATAGATTTCGAGGGTATGGATCCGAAAGATGCCTACCACATCCTTACCCAGACAGTGATTCCGAGGCCAGTTGCCTGGGTGCTGAGTGAAAATCCGGATGGGGACTACAATCTGGCGCCGTTCTCGTTCTTTACGCCGATCACCAGCAATCCCCCGTTGCTGATGATTTCCGTTGGTAAAAAACCGGCGGAGGGCGTTTCGAAAGACACCCGGGTAAACATTGAAGCGAGAAAGAATTTTGTCATTCACATCGCCCACCGGGATCTCGCCGCGGCGGTCACAGAATCCTCGCGAACCTTGCCCCATGGCGAATCCGAACTGAAAAATCTTGATCTGGAGCTGGTGGATTTTGAAGGCTCGAGCCTGCCTCGGCTCAAGGACTGCCACGTGGCTTTTGCCTGCGAGCTCTACGACATCAAGGAAATCGGTGCCGGGCCCCAGTCACTGGTATTTGGAAAAGTCACCCGGGTATGGGTATCTGATGATGCAGCTCGTTACGATGACAAGAATCGCCTGACCTTCAATGGCGCTGCGATTGATCCGATCGGCCGTCTCGGGGGAAGCGAATACGTCACCTTCGGTGAAATCCTCAAAATTCCGCGGCCATCCTGAATCGGGGGCAGGGCAAAGGAATGGAACAGCTTAACCTCCGCCATCTCTACTATTTCTGGGTGATCAGCCGGGAAGGTTCGATCGCCCGAGCCAGTGAAGTCCTGGAACTGGCGCCGCAGACCCTCAGTGGCCAGCTTGCGACGTTTGAAGCCTCAGTGGGTGGGCGCCTGTTCTCCCGGGAAAGGCGCAAGCTGATCCTCACAGACTACGGCCGGCTGATCCTCGGCTACGCCGACGACATATTCGCCCTCACCGGTGAGCTTGCCGAAACCCTGCGGCTTGATCCTTCCGAGCGCCCGCTGACCCTGCGAGCCGGCGTCTCCGCGTCGATTCACAAACTGATTGCCTACTACCTGCTTCAGCCGGCGATGGCGGGCGAGCGGTCCATCCAGCTTGAATGCCAGACCGGGCGCACCGAAGATCTCGTGCTCAGCCTGAAACGCAAGGAGCTGGATCTGGTTCTGACCGACCGGGTGCCACGGTTGCAGGAGGACGGCAATCTCACGGTACACCCTCTGGCGGGATCCAGCATGAGCCTGTTCGCCGCACCAGAGTTGGCAAGAAAGCTCAAAAAGGGGTTTCCCGAATCCCTGAATGGCCAACCGTTGCTGGCCAACGCCACGGATGCACCCTATTTCGAGCGACTGATGAACTGGTTTTCCCTGAATGGGGTTCGCATGAAACTTGTCGCCCGGGTAGATGACAGCGCCCTGATCAAGGTATTTGGCAGCCAGGGCTATGGCGTGTTCGCTGCTCCAACCTCAATCCGCGAGGAGGTCTGCCGCCAGTATGAGGTAGAGCAGATTGCCTCAATTGAAGACGTCATGGATGAATTGTTCGCCATCACCCGTGGCCGAAAAACCGCCCATGAGGGCGTCCGTGCCATTGTCGATGCTCACACGGGTGATCGTGACGCCTGATTGCATCGAAAATATCGATCTTAAAAGCTCACAAAAGCTTATTTTATCGAACTCTGTTCCTGTCCATTATGGAGTTGTGAAAGGCAGCAACCCGAAGAGGAGCAGTAGCTATGAAGACCATCCACAAATTCCGTCTGGAACCGGGCAAAGAGCCGACCACGCTCACGCTCAAAGAGGGTTACAGGGTGGTGCGCAGCGAATACATCGTGCCCCATAAGGCCGTCTACCTCTGGGTGGAGCAGCCCCTGAACGTAACCACACCAACCCTTGAGCGGCAGTTCCGAGTCGCTTATTCGGGCGAACCAGTGCCTGACAGCTTCGAATACCTCGATACCGCACTGGATCCATTTGGCCCTGAGGCGTACCACGTGTTTGCAATACCTGCCGGTGAAGAAGAGCTCTTCAATACGGCATCTGACGGTGCAAGCAACGACGCGTTCAGCAGGCAGAACTGGCAACACACAGCGATCTCTTGACCACTTCAGGGCCCTTCGGGGCCCTTTTTTATGGCGTCTCGATCGGCAGGTGGCCGGTTTTTACCCAGATGATTGTTTCCTTGTCCACGAACGGGTGATGCTGGCTCAGGTGGGGGCTCCGAATCCAGGTGCCCGCCGGGTAGCGACCATGTTCATCGCAAAACTCACCGGACAGCACGAATATCTCCTCGCCGCCAAAGTGCCGATGGGGCTGGAAAACCTCGTTTGCCGGCCACTTCACCAGGGCCACATGCTCGTGCTCGAATTCGTGCAGCGGCATCACCTCAAGCCCGCCCATACCGGGCCGCCACGGCGCAGTGCGCGTATCGATGCGCACTGTGGATCCATCGCGTTCGTCGAACTGATGCAGCTTGACGAGCAGCGTGCAGCCTTCCTCGCTGAAAGGGGCGTGTCCACTGCCTGGCGGGTTCCGCAAATAAGTGCCGGCCGGGTAGTCGCCGGTCTCGTCGGAAAACACCCCATCCAGAACGAGGATCTCTTCGCCCAGGGGGTGCTCATGCCGGTTGAAGGAGGCACCAGGCTCGTACCGGACCACACTGGTTGCATGACCACGCTCTGCTTCCTCGCGGGCAAGAGGCTTTCTCAAAACACCACCGGCAGGGCTGGGCACCCAATCCTGCTCTTCGGTGCGGATGATGACTTTCTTGGAAAAGTCCATGTTGAGCATTGCGAACCTCAAAACCACCTGAAATTGAAGTGACTAGTTACGTGGGCGCCAGCCTTCCGGATGCCTCTATTTGATCAGGGCCTGAATGTTCCGGAACTGCGGATGTTTGCAATGACGCATCCATTCAAACGCCACCATCTCAAGCGTTACAATCCTGGCGCCGCTCTCGTTCAGGCGGTCCAGAGCGACGTCCCGGTCAAACTCATTGCGTGAGCCGATAGCATCGGCCACCACCCATACCTTGTAACCTGCATCCAGCAGGCTAAGGGCGGTCTGCATCATACACACATGGGTCTCGCAGCCACCGATTACAATGTGCTGCCGGCCCTCCGGCAACTGGTCAACGAGCCCATCGGGGCAGGCATCAAAATGGTGCTTGGCCAGGGTCTGGTTGCAGAGCTCCCGGACCGCTTCAACATTATGTCCCAGCTTGTCAGGTAGCTGCTCGGTGCCCAGCACAGGAACCTCCATGAGCCCGGCAATGGTGGCCAGCACGATGCAGCGGTCCACCACCTCGTCGCCATGGCTAATGGCGGGCATCAGTTTTTCCTGAACATCGATGAGCAACAGCGTCGATTGCTCGGCTTTCATCAGCATGGATAGTCTCTCCCCACAAACTGAATGATTATACTCGGCGTTGTACTAACGATAGTCCTGAATCTGCTCAACCGGTAAAGAGAAAACCCGTCTCGCCCGAATTTTTTTGACGATTTTCCCCGGGGGAGTTGCCAAGCGCCCGTAAAACCATTAAAGTTTGCGCCCTCAAATGAGCGACGACGTTGCTGATTTGAAACAGTTTATTGGAGAGGTGGCCGAGTGGCTGAAGGCGCACGCCTGGAAAGTGTGTAAACGTTAATAGCGTTTCGAGGGTTCGAATCCCTCCCTCTCCGCCAATACAAAACCCCAGCAGAAATGCTGGGGTTTTTTATTGGCCGATTGGCAGGGTAGAAAGAACCCTCCCGGGTTCGAGCTAGGATTTTCTCCAAACCAACAACCGATTATTAGCCGGCATCCCGAAATCCTTTTCAAGCTTCAGCCCGGTTTCTTCACCAAGAGCTTCAAGATCCTCCATATCCCGTATTCCCATATGAGGCGCCTGTGTTCTAAGCGACAGGTCGAACCGTACATTGTTTTCACTGGTGTGCCGACCGCCATAGCTGAAAGGCCCATAGAGGCAGAAGATGGCGCCCCTGGGTAGGGCCTCCGCGAGGCCGCGAAACATTGCCTGCACTTCTTCCCAGGCCATGATATGCGCCGTATTGGCGGAGAACGCGCCGTCGATGGCGGGCAGGCTGGACCAATCTCCGTTCAATACCTCCAGGGCAATGGGCGGGTTGATATTTGTAAGGTGGGCATCGTCGATCCACGCCCGGGAAAGCTGGGCGTTCTGAGGGTGATCGGTGGGCTGCCAAACCACGTGGGGTAGGTGAGCGGCAAAGTGAACGGCGTGCTGGCCAGTGCCCGTGCCGATTTCCAGAATGGTGCCCGGCTGTTTGAAAAGCTCGACAAGTTTTTCCAGAATCGGCGCTTTGTTATTCTCGCAGGCTTGAGAAAACGGCTTGTCTTTTTGCATGCTCCGACCTTTCGACAGGGGGTAGTTTATGGCGGTTTCAATACGCCGGCTCAGCGGTGACCAGATTAAACCATACCTGAATGATCTCGCGCGCCTGAGGATCGAGGTGTTTCGCCATTTTCCCTACCTGTACGACGGTGATATGGACTACGAGCGCAAGTACCTCGATACCTACGCCCGCTCGCCAGAGAGTCTTTTCGTGCTGGCCCTGGATGGCGAATCGGTTGTTGGCGCCGCCACGGGCATCCCGATGGACCACGAAACGGACGAGTTCAAAGGGCCGTTCATCGAGCAGGGTTATGAGCCAGACAAGATCTTCTATTTCGGTGAGTCGGTGCTGCTGCCGAATTACCGGGGGCAGGGCATCGGGGTGGCCTTCTTCGACCACCGGGAAGGCCATGCCCGGGAACAGGGCCGTTTTACGCACTGCTGTTTCTGCGCGGTCGAGCGGCCTCAAGATCATCCGCTCAGACCCGCCGATTATCAGCCGCTGGACTCATTCTGGCACAACCGCGGCTACCGAAAAGTACCGGAACTGACCACCACCTATGCATGGAAAGATGTGGATCAGGCGGCGGAAGCCGCCAAGCCCATGACGTTCTGGCTGAGGCGTATTGCCTAACGAACGCTGAAGTTGCTGAATTCCCCGGTTGGCGATTCCGGCGCAATATCCACCGCATCCACACGCGCATCCGGTGGGCCTTCGGCGCACCAGGTTCTGAGTTCGTCCAGGCGTTCCTCCGGGCCTTCGGCCACAATCTCAACTCGTCCATCGGGCAGATTGCGAGCGAACCCCGTCAAACCCAGGGAAGAGGCCTTCTGTTCCGTGGAGGCGCGATAGTAGACCCCCTGTACCCGGCCGGATATCAGAAGTTGCCAGCGTTTGGTATCCATGGTTTGCTCCCGCTCGTTCTGTCGTGTCAGGCTTTATTTCAATCTACCGGTTCGGGCAGGACGACTTCAAGGAGAGAGAACGCTGATGGCCTCCACCCACCTGAAACACAATGCGACTGGTTATGCCGATGCCCTGGTCTGCGAGGCGGAGGGATTGGAGCGCCTTGCAGGCGCACTTGATGAGGCCGGGGTGACCGACGTCGGTGTGCCGCACGTTTATCGGGTGAACGAAACCGAACTCGAAATCACCGCCATCCGGTCTTCCGGTGGCTCAGATCGGGCGCGGGAGGTGCTGGGTGAAGGGCTGGCCAGAATGCATGCCCTGCGGCAGGAGGCGTACGGCTGGGGCAGGGACAATTACATTGGCCTGGCACCGCAACCCAATCGCTGGTGCGACAACTGGGGTGAGTTTTTTGTCCACGACCGCCTTGGCTACCAGGTCTCACGTATTCGTGACGCCAGCCAGAGGACTCGCTTCGAACAGGTATTGGACCAGCACGGGGGCTTCCTGATGGACTGGCTGAACGCCCACTGTGAGCACCCGAGCCTGCTCCATGGTGATCTCTGGAATGGTAACGTGCTCTATGGCTCTGACCGCCCCTGGCTGATTGACCCGGCCGTCTACTGCGGTGATCGTGAAGCGGATATCGCCATGACACAGATGTTTGGTGGTTTCGGCGAAGCATTCTACCGGGCCTACGACGCGTGTTACCCAAGAACATCGGTTTATGGCATCAAACGTGAGATCTACAACCTCTACCATTACCTGAACCACTACAACCTGTTTGGAGGTGGTTACCTGGAGGGTTGCCAGGTGGGTTTTGCCGCGATTGAAGCAATAGGCCGTGGCAGGGCCTAGATCAGGCCGGTACTGCGAAGCACGAAGACTCCCAGAGTGACAGTGATGCTTGCCAGAAGGGTCGTCAGGGCGATGATATTGGCAGCCAACCGGTCATTACCGCCCAGCGCCTTCACCATTACGAAACTGGCGGCCGCCGTCGGGCTGGCGAAGAACAGGAACATCAGGCCCAGCTCCGAACCCCGAAAACCGGCCAGCCACGCTGCGGCGGTGCAAAGCGCCGGCAGTATTACCATCTTGAACAGGCTGGAACCCAAGGCCGTTTTGCTGTCACTCCGGATGGCGCTCAGGGATACGGTGGCGCCGATGCAAAGCAGCGCCAGGGGCAGGGTGAGTGAGGCAAAGTAATCGCCGCTGGTCATGACCCAGCCCGGCAGTGAGATATCCAGGGCAGCGAAGGGAATCGCCACGAAGACTGCCAGGATGAGCGGGTTGCGGATGATGTCATGGAAGATCTTCGTCCAGTCCGTTGTTTGCCCCGGTTGGTAGGCCACCAGCACGATCACCGAAAGGATGTTGTAGGAGATGATCACCAGGCCAAGCAGGATGCCACCTGCCGACAGGCCGAAGTCTCCGTAGAGATTGGCGGCAAGCGCCAGGCCGACGATTCCGCAGTTACCCCGAAACGCGCCCTGCACGTAAACGCCACGATTCTCCCGAACCACACGCCAGCGGGCCCAGAGCCAGGT
>NZ_DDOI01000154.1:38282-43681 GCF_002341575.1 Marinobacter sp. UBA2498
AATACCAGGGTCGGCAGGGTGGCCTTGAATACCAGCGCCGAAGCAGTATTCACAAACGCATTGTCGATCCAGCCGATCCGGCGAAGTCCCAGGCCGATAAAGACCATGGCAAACACGGGCAGCGTGGTTTCCATGGTTTGCAGGAACAGATCGATCAGGGTCATCAAGGCTGGCCGTCGGGTCGAGGAGAGTGACTGGTTTCATCTGAATTATAAGCGAGGAGAAAGCTAGGATGCTATGGGAATACCACGAAGGTATGGGGCGGCGAGGGGGAATGGCGTAAAAAAACAGGGCCCCGAGGGGCCCTGATCACTTTCAGGCTTTCAGTTGGTCGCCAACGGGCAGGCGCCGGATGCGTTTGCCGGTTGCGGCATAGATCGCATTGCACAATGCCGGCGCTACCGGAGGCAGGCCTGGCTCACCAACACCACCCATGGCCTCATCCGGGTTGTCGACCAGGTGAACCCGCAGGGTTTTGGGTGCATCCGGCATGCGCGGGATCAGGTACTTGTCGAAGTTACCCTGCTGCGCCACACCGTCTTCGAATGTCACCTCGCTTTGCAGCGCGATGCCAATGCCCATCACTATGGCGCCTTCCAGCTGGGAGCGAATCCGCTCCGGGTTGGCCTGCGGGCCGCAATCGAAGGCAATGTCTGCCCGATGGATGGTGAGCTCGCCCTGATCATCGACTTCCACATCAACGACAATCGCGGTGTACGATACGAAGCTGTGGTGGAAGGCGAGGCCCAACCCCCGATTCTTGCCGGTGGATTTACCCCAGTCTGCCTCCCTGGTTACCCGCTCGATTACGTTACGCATGCGCCCGATGTCGATAGGGTAGAGATCCGGGTCTTCGCCATAATTCCAGCCATCGCCCACGGTGAGATTGTGGATCTCCCGGTCCGGGCCGAGCAGGTCCAGCACGTAGTCGCGATGGTCCTTGCCGGCGGCTACAGCCATCTCATGGGCAAAGCTCTGGATCGCCCAGGCATGGGGCAGGTTGTAGACCGAGCGGAACCAGCCGATTCGCACATGGGCGGGCGCAGGTGGATTCTCCAGCCTCAGGGCCGGCACCGAGAACGGCATGGTGTTGAAACCCATGCCCAGTTCGAATTCGCCCTTGTGTTTCGGGTCGGGCGCAAACAGCGAGCCAATACTGGGAGAGAGGGTCCGGTGCAGCCAGCCGGTGGCCTGCCCGTTGTTGTCCAGTCCCGCTTCGAGATAATCCACAGACACGGCGTGATAGTAGGCGTGGTGAATATCATCTTCCCGTGACCACTGCAGCCGGACCGGCCGACCTTTGAAGGCCTCGGCGATACTGGCCGCTTCAATGGCAAAATCCGGTTTGGACTTGCGACCAAAGCCACCGCCAAGCAGGGTAACGTGAACGGTCACGTTCTTCGCATCCAGGCCCAGTCGCCCGGCCACGGTATCGCGGGTCGCCTGCGGATTCTGAACGGGCGCCCATACCTCTGCCTTGCCGTCCTTGATCCGCACGGTCGCCACCGGGGGCTCCATGGGAGCCTGGGCCATGTGGGGCATGTAGTAGGTGGCGGAGACCCGCTCGCTAGCGTTTTCCAGAGCTGTGTCCAGATCGCCATGCTGACGGACGACCTTGCCAGGTTGCTGCGCCGCTTTCTCAAGGGATTCCCTGTAAGTGGCCGACGTATAGCTTGCGTTGTCGCCGGCAGGCTCCAGATTCCAGTCGATCTTCAGAGCCTTGCGACCCTCCATGGCGGCCCAGGTATTCGATGCCACCACGGCAATACCGCCGAGCGGGCTGAAGCCCGCCGGTTGGCCGGTGCCCTCAACCTTGAGTACCTTCTCAACACCGGGCACCTTGAGGGCCTCGGTGTCGTCGAAATCGCCAACAGTAGCCCCGTAAACCGGTGGACGGGCGATCACCGCATAGAGCAGGTCCTCGAAGGGAACATCAGCGCCATACACCGCCTTACCGGTGACAATATCCTCACCGTCGATGGCTTTAGGGTATGCGGACTTCAGCTCGCCGTTAATGAGGCCGGTTTCCTTGCCGACAAATCGCAGCTCATCGTCGCGCTTGAGTACCAGTGCATTGCGCCCGGGAACGTCGAGCTCCCGAGCCTTGGCTGCGAGTTCCCCAAAGCCGAGTTCCTTGCCGGAAGGCGTGTGAACGATGCTGTGTACGCCAGCCTGCACCTCACTAACCGGCACGCCCCACTCATTGGCGGCCGCCTGCTCCAGCATCTGTCTGGCCGCCGCTGCGGCTCGGCGCATGGGCTGGTACCAGTGGCGCATGCTGCGGGAACCGTCGGTGTTCTGGTTGCCGTATTTGTCGTGATCGCCTTCCGCCTGCTCGACCCTTACCTGATCCCAGTCTGCGCCAAGCTCGTCGGCACCGACCATCACCAGGCTGGTCCGGATGCCCTGACCCATTTCGGAGCGGTTGTTCACAATGGTAACCAGGCCATCAGCATCGATATGGATGAACACGTTCGGGTCGTCCACCCATCCGCCGGGCATGGCTCCGGCACCGAATTGAGCCTTTTCATTGCCAGCCAGGGCCACATCCCAACGGGCTGCTAGTACTAGGGCAGAGCCACCCGCCAGGCCCATCAGGAAGCGCCTGCGGCTTACGTTGGCTATCATCAAGTTGTCATCGGCGCTCATGCTTCTCCCTCCTTGCCGGAAGCTCGTTCAATCGCCGCCAGAATGCGGTTGTAGGTGCCGCAGCGACAGAGATTCCCTGCCATGGCATCCACAATCTCCCCGGTCTTGGGATTCGGTGTTCTTTTTAGCAGCGCTGTGGCGTTCATGATCTGGCCACCCTGGCAGTATCCGCACTGGGCCACCCCGAGATCGAGCCAGGCCTGCTGAACTTTGCTGCCAACCGGGTCGTCGGCCATGGCTTCAATGGTGGTGATCTCGCCACTGGCCGCAGAAACCGGTGTGACGCAGGAGCGGATTGCCGTTCCGTTCAGGTGAACTGTGCAGGCGCCGCATTGGGACATCCCGCATCCGAACTTGGTTCCTTTGAGGCCGACAACGTCGCGGATTACCCAGAGCAGGGGCATGTTGTCGGGGACGTCGAGCTCGTAGCGCTCGCCGTTGATCGTGAGGGTAGCCATAACGTCCTCTCGTTTATGAGTTTTGTCTCCTTCACTGTAGCCCTACGAACTGGCAGAGTAAAAAGAGCAATCTGGATGAAAGGTAATAAAATCGCTTGCACGCTCGCCTCGGGCCTGGGCTATAGTAGGCCCCGGAAACAAGAGAAGAAGAGGATAAGGATGGACGCCGTTAATCCCACCCCCGAACAGCTGCAAAAAGTCCTGGCGGATACCCCGAAAGACCAGCCCGTTGTCATGCTGAATCTGCTGCGCTTCCGTGATCGGGCCAATTACAAGGAAGAGGCGCCGGAGCGAAGCGGCCGCGAAGCCTACAAGCTCTATATGGAGGAGGCGGCCGCCTGCGTAAAATCGGTCGGAGCAGAAGTCATCTGGTCTGGCCGCAGTGTTGGATCGCTCATTGCGCCCCCGGATGAATCCTGGGATCAGGTGCTTCTGGTCAGGTATCCCTCAATCGATGCCTTCATGGCCATGATCGAAAGCCGGGAATACAAAGGCGTGGTCAAACACCGCACCGCTGCCCTTCAGGATTCACGGCTGGTCGCCAACCTTGAAACACGGATGTAATTAAAGCCGGATCAAAGCCCGGCTTGCTGGATGGCCATGTAGCTGATGGTTCCTGCGGCGATAGAGAGCAGGGCATTGCGGCGCCAGAGGTGAATAATCACCACGAGGACGCCGGGAAGCAGGGCTTCGAACCCCATCCATGAGCCGGACCATTCCGCCGAGCGCTGCAGAAATACCGTGGCCAGCAACGCCATCACGGCCGCAGGAAGGTAGCGCCCCAGATGGCGCACCAGCGGATGCTCCGTGTGCCTCTCGAAAAACAGAAAGGGAATCACCCGCGTGGCAAAAGTCGCGACTGCCGCCACCGCAATGAATGCCGCCAGATAGCCGGATTCACCCATGGCTGCTCTCCTCGCCCGGTACCTGCCCGCGATGCTTCCGGTATTCGAACAGCAGGACGGCAGTGACCAGCGCAATGGCACCGATCAACTGATGTGCCGGTGGCAAAATCAGCATTGCGACGCCCGCGGCCGCTGCTCCGAGCCAGATCGGGAAGCCTTCTCCCAGGGCTTTGAATTGCTCCAGAGTCAGAACAATGAACAGAGCCACCAACGCGAACTCAATACCGGTGCTGTCAAAGGCGACATTGTCGCCAAGCAATGCACCGATTGCGCAACCCGCCACCCAGTAACACTGGTTAAAGCCGGTAATTCGGAAATCGACCTCCTGTTCGTGGGCCCGGTCGCTTCCTCGTGGGCGGCTGGTGAGCAGGGAATAGGTTTCATCGGTCAAACCGAAAATCAGATAGAGTTTTCGCCAGCCCGCACCCTTGAACTGGCCCAGCAATGAAAGCCCGTAGAACAGATGGCGGGCGTTCAGAACAAACATCGCAATGAAGACTTCCAGCAGGCCCGCGTTAACGGCCAGAAGGCTGACGGCCAGTATCTGGCCGGCTCCGGCGTAAATCACGATTCCCATCAACGGCGCAGCCCACCAGGCATACTCGAGCTGTGTTGAGAACAGCACACCAAAGGCCATGCCCAGCGGAAGATAGCCGAACAAGATGGGCAGCGTGAGTCTGAAGACGGACTGGTTCATTAGCATCCAAACGGTCAGAAAGCGGCGATGATAGAGAATCGGTGGAATTTTTTGAAGTGGTTAACACCATTAACGAGGGCGAGCGATGAAAAGCTGACGCTAAGGGTGCAATAAAAGTGTCACAAAATCGGCATACCATCCGTGGCATAGCCCGCTGTTGGAGTTGTCATGTTCGGCACAGTAAGAACCCGCATCCTTTTTTTCGCTTTTCTCTCGGTCTTTGCCGTCGCAGGACTTTCCGCTCTGTCCTGGAGCATCATCCTGAAAGCGGAAGACGCCTCCAAAACCCTGATCCAGACCAACCTCAACGAAGCCTGGCTACTGGCGGATCTCGAACAGGACCATCGGCACCTCCAGGATCTTGCGTACAAGATCAAGGCCCAGCTTCTGCTGTGGGATGAAATCGAGACCGAGTTCAGCCGTTTGGAGACCGCTTTGCCGGCACATTGGCAGAGTCTGGAAACGGATCCGGGGTTGAGCGAGTGGGCAGAGGCACATCGTGAGGATTTCGAGCGGGTACTGGCGCTTATCGCCCGGATGAAAGAGGGCATTGCAGAGAAAAGCTATTACCGTGTCGGCCAGGTCGTGGATTTCGATCTGTTCCCGGCCATGGAGCCGATGCTCGAAGCGATTGCTGGTCGCCAGTTTCAAAGCAGGAAGTCTGTATCTGACGGCGCCGACGAGTTGCTG
>NZ_DDOI01000149.1:0-1859 GCF_002341575.1 Marinobacter sp. UBA2498
TGTTCCAGGAAGAAATCTTCGGACCGGTCGTGGGCGTTACCACCTTCAAGACCGAGGAAGAAGCCCTGGCCATCGCCAACGACACCGAGTTTGGTCTGGGTGCCGGTGTATGGACCCGCGACACCAATCTCGCCTACCGGATGGGCCGCAACATCCAGGCCGGTCGGGTGTGGATGAACTGTTACCACGCCTACCCGGCTCACGCAGCCTTCGGTGGTTACAAGAAGTCTGGCGTTGGCCGTGAAACCCACAAGATGGCGCTCGAGCACTATCAGCAGACCAAGTGCATGCTGACCAGCTACGACACCAACCCGCTGGGTTTCTTCTGAATCAATGAGCGGTAAGCGGGCCTCCCACACGGGCCCGCCTGTGAGTCAGCACAGCGGATGTGCACCTTCATTCCCCGGCGTCTGGCTGGGGCGGCTCTCTGACGAGAGTTCGGGTTTTTCTGTCACTCTCTTTTGGCCCTTCCCAGGGCCTTTTTTATTGGGGCGGATTGTGGTGTCAAAGCGCTTTATCGCCCCAGTGAGTAGAACTCTGCGTTAGGCCGCATGTTTGTCACGTTTGCCATCCGATTGGAAAGCCCGAAGAACGCGGCGATGCCGGAGATGTCCCAGATATCCTCGTCGTTGAAACCATGGCGTTTGAGTTCCTCAAAGTCCGCGTCACACACCTCTTGGGCTTGTTGCGAAACCTTTATGGCGAAATCAAGCATGGCTTTCTGGCGTTCAGTGATGTCGGCCTTTCGGTAGTTCACGGCGACCTGATCTGCGATCTCCGGGTTCTTTTCACGGATGCGCAGAATAGCGCCATGGGCCACCACGCAGTACTGGCACTGGTTCAGGTTGCTGGTAGCGACCACGATCATCTCGCGTTCGCCTTTGGTGAGGTTGCTGTCTTTTTCCATCAGGGCATCCTGGTAATCAAAGAAGGCACGAAACTCGGCTGGGCGACGTGCCAGTACCAGAAAGACATTGGGGATAAACCCCGACTTTTCCTGAACGGCAAGAATCTTCTCCCGGATGTCCGCCGGGAGTGATTCAAGCGACGGAACCGGGAATCGGCTTATTGGTTGTTCGTTGGACGAGCTCATAACAATTCCTTTAATGGCGGTTTTATGGTTCAAGAAGTTTCGGTTCAGCCTGCGACCGGTACGACGATACGTCCACGAACCTTGCCTTCCAGCAGTTGGCTGGCACCTTCGATGGCGTCTTCAAAGGGTATTTCCGTGATCATGCGCTCGAGCAGATCGATGTCGAGATCCTCCGACAGGCGCTTCCAGGCTTCCAGTCGCTCAGCTTTGGGCGCCATCACGCTGTCCACGCCGCACAAGGTCACACCCCGAAGAATGAACGGGGCAACGGTGGACGGGAAGTCCATGCCGGCCGCGAGACCACAGGCTGCGACGACGCCACGGTATTTCATGCCGGCACAGACATTGGCCAGCACCTGTCCACCGGCCACATCAATGGCGCCGGCCCAGGTCTCGCGCACCAGGGGTTTGCCTGGTTCACTCAGCTCAGCGCGATCGAGGATGTTTCCGGCCCCCAACGACTTCAGATAGTCTGCTTCTTCGGATCGGCCGGTCACCGCGGTCACGGAATAACCCCGCTTGGCCAGCAGCGCCACCGCGATGCTTCCAACGCCACCGGTCGCCCCGGTCACCAGGATGTCGCCGGAATCAGGTGTTACGCCATTCTTTTCCAGTGCCATGACACAAAGCATGGCGGTATAGCCGGCGGTGCCGATGGCCATGGCCTGTCGAGGAGAAAACGCCTTGGGCAGAGGAATCAGCCAGTCACCGGAAACACGGGCTTTTTCGGCCAGGCCGCCCCAGTGTTTCTCGCCAACGCCCCACC
>NZ_DDOI01000149.1:1941-5187 GCF_002341575.1 Marinobacter sp. UBA2498
CTCGCCAACGCCCCACCCGTTCAAGACAACCGGGTCGCCTGCCTTGAAGTCTGCATGCGTGGAGCTTGATACGGTGCCGGCAAAGTCGATGCCTGGAATCATCGGGTACTGTTTCACGATCGGTGACTTTCCGGTGATGGCCAGAGCATCCTTGTAGTTCAAGGTTGAGAAGGCTACATCCACGGTAACGTCGCCTTCCGGCAGTTCCGATTCTTGTATGGATGTCAGTGACACTTTTTGGTCGCCGCGTGATCCTTCAATGAGTATGCCTTTAAACATGTTGCCTCCGTGTTTGGGTTATGAGGATGGTTTTTCGTCCCGGGTCATGAGCCGCGAAGTAGCGACAAAAATCCCTGGGCGAACCGATCCAGTGGTTCTGGGGATTGATCCAGCTTTGCGCGCAACACCGCGCCCTCCCAACCAATCCAGAAGAAGTGCGCCATCTGATCGCACTTTAGATCCTTGGAAATCTCACCGGCCTGCTGGGCCTCTCTCAATACCCCAGCGGTGCGGCACTCCCAGTCCGTGAAAACGTCCTGTAACAGAACACGGAAACCCTCGGGCAGGGCGGTCATTTCCTGTCCCAGATTGCCGATCAGGCAGCCGCGGCGATACTCGAACCTGGCCATGCCCGTTTTGGCATCCTCAACAAACGCTTCGAGCCGCTGCAGGGGAGTGAGGGCGCGATCTTCAAACCAGCGATCAAGTTTGCGCGCAAAATAGCGGCCGTAGGCTTCGATCAGGATCCGGCCGAAGGCTTCTTTATTGTCGAAGTAGTGGTAGAAGGAGCCTTTCGGTACGCCGGCTTTGCGAAGTATTTCGTCGATGCCGGTGGAGGAGTAACCCTTCTCCGTCAGCACTGACAGGCCCACGGTGATGAGCGTTTCGCGGGTATCCCTGAAATCGGCATTTTCAGTCTTCGGGGGGCGGCCCCGTTTTCGCTTGATGTCTGCTGTCTGGTTCATCGTCTTGACTCAATTTAGACCGATCGTCTATTTAATTATCAGAATAAACTAGACTGGTCGTCTAATAAAATCAAGTGCAGTTGCTATGGGGTGCAGCCAGGGCGGAATGGGATTCGCTCTCCCAAGTGGGAGCGATGCTACTTTGTGGTGGCCAAAAACAGTTCCAAAGTACCATATTGGCCCCTTGCCCCGGCCGATAGGATGGGAACTGGGTTATCGGCAATGTCGTTGATTCACCCTCAATGCGCTAACAATCATGACAATAGAGGTGAGCATTATGTGGACCAAACCAGCCTACGAAGATCTCCGCATCGGTTTCGAAGTCACCATGTACTTCGCCAATCGCTGAGTGCTGAAGCGGCCAGCCTCGAGCTGGCCGTTTTGCTTGTGGAGTGACCCACCATGTTGATTCACGTTCTGGGCTCCGCTGCAGGCGGTGGCTTTCCCCAGTGGAACTGTAACTGCGCCAACTGCGACGGCTTCCGGAAGGGCACCCTGAACGCCCGGGCCCGTACCCAGTCTTCCATTGCCATCAGTGAAGACGGCGAGCACTGGATCTTGTTTAACGCCTCCCCCGACATTCGCGCCCAGTTGGCTTCCTTCGAAGCGATGCAGCCGGCACGTGCTCTGAGGGATACCGGCATTGATGCCATTGTGCTGATGGACAGCCAGGTGGACCACACCACCGGCCTGCTGTCCCTGCGCGAGGGACTGCCGATGGACGTCTGGTGTACCGAACAGGTGCATGAAGACCTCAGTGGTGGTTTTCCGCTGTTCACCATGCTCACGCACTGGAACGGTGGCCTGAACTGGCAGCGCATCGAGGCATCCGAGCAGACGCCTTTTACCATTCCCTGCGCACCGTCCATCGAGCTGACCGCCATTCCGCTGCTGAGCAACGCACCCCCGTATTCACCGCGCCGGGACAACCCGCACTCGGGCGATAACATTGGCCTGTTCCTGAAAGACACCCGCACCGGTCAGACCGTACTCTATGCCCCGGGCCTCGGCGAACCCGACGACCGTATTCTCGGCTGGATGCGCCAGGCCGACGTGCTGATGGTGGACGGGACCGTCTGGCACGACGACGAGATGATCCGCCAGGAAGTAGGCACCAAGACCGGCCAGGCCATGGGTCATCTGGCCCAGAGCGGCCCGGGTGGCATGATCGAGGTGCTCGACACCATGCCGGCCCAGCGCAAGATCCTGATACACATCAACAACACCAACCCGATCCTGAACGAGGACTCCCCGGAGCGGGCGGAGCTGACCCGCCACGGCATCGAGGTGTCCTGGGATGGAATGCACATCGACCTGTCGGGGCAGCCATGAACGCCAAAGCCAACACCGCCATGAACCGGACGGATTTCGAGCAGGCCCTGCGCGCCAAGGGCCAGTACTACCACATCCACCACCCGTACCATAAAGCCATGTACGGCGGGCAGTGCACGCCCGAACAGATCCGCGGCTGGGTGGCCAACCGGTACTACTACCAGATCAAAATTCCCCAGAAAGACTCCGCCATCATGGCCAACTGCCCGGACGCTGGTGTGCGCCGGCTCTGGCTGCAGCGGATTCTGGATCACGATGGCCACGACGGCGATGTCGGCGGCATAGAAGCCTGGCTGTCCCTGGCCGAAGCCGTGGGCCTGAGCCGGGAAGAGGTGATTGATCAACGCCACGTGCTGCCCGGGGTACGCTTTGCCGTGGACGCCTACCTGAACTTCGCCCGCCGGGCGACCTGGCAGGAGGCGGCCTGTTCGTCACTGACCGAGCTGTTTGCCCCGGAAATCCATCAGTCCCGACTGGACAGCTGGCCCGCCCACTATCCGTGGATTGAAGAGAGCGGCTACAGCTACTTCCGCAAGCGTCTGTCCGAAGCTCGACGAGACGTGGAACATGGCCTGATCATTACCCTGGACCATTTCACCACCGAGGCGCAGCAGGCCCGGGCCCTGGAGATTCTTCAGTTCAAGCTGGACATCCTCTGGACCATGCTGGATGCCATGACCATGGCCTACAGCCACCGCACCCCGCCGTACCACACCGTGACCGACGAACAGGTCTGGCACCGGGGACTGTAATGGAGGTGGGTATGCACGAAGTACCGCGTTTTCGGCGAGGATTCCGGTTCCAGTGGGAGCCGGCCCAGGAAAGTTATGTGCTGCTTTATCCGGAAGGTATGGTGAAGCTCAATGGCAGTGCCGGCGCCATTCTCAACGAGGTGGACGGTCAGCGTACCGTGGCCGACATCGTCGCCAGTCTGGAGCAGCAGTTCCCG
>NZ_DDOI01000149.1:5254-15020 GCF_002341575.1 Marinobacter sp. UBA2498
CGGCCGCCGGCTCGCTTGGCAAGGACGTAAGCGATTTCCTGCAGGACGCCCGGCAACAACACTGGATTGAACTGTCATGAGCCGTACCGAGACTGCCGAACCGATCAAACCGGCCAACCCCCATAACGCCGGGCCGCCCCTGTGGTTATTGGCAGAACTGACCTATCGCTGCCCGCTGCAGTGCCCCTATTGCTCCAATCCGCTGGACTTTGCGCAAACCCAACAGGAGCTGACCACCGAGGAGTGGGTGAGTGTGCTTCGACAGGGCCGCACGATGGGGGCGGCGCAACTGGGTTTTTCCGGCGGCGAGCCCCTGGTCCGCCAGGACCTCGCGGAGCTGATCGCCGAGGCGCGGCACCTGGGGTATTACACCAACCTGATTACTTCAGGGCTGGGCCTGACGGAGGCCAAGGTGGATGCCTTTGCCGAGGCGGGGCTGGATCATATCCAGGTGAGCTTTCAGGCGTCCGATCCGGAACTGAACAACGCCGTGGCCGGCTCCCGAAAGGCCTTTGACCAGAAGCTGGCCATGGCCCGGGCGGTGAAGGAAGCCGGCTATCCCATGGTGCTCAACTTCGTGATCCACCGCCACAACATCCACCAGATGAACGACATCATGGATTTGTGCGAGCGCCTGGGGGCGGACTACGTCGAGCTGGCCACCTGCCAGTATTACGGCTGGGCCTTCGAAAACCGGGAAGGGTTGATGCCTTCCAAAGCGCAGCTGGTGAAGGCAGAGCAGGAAGTGAACCGGTACCGGGAACGGCTGCAGCAATCCGGTTCGGCCATGAAGCTGATCTTTGTGACACCGGACTATTACGAAGAGCGCCCGAAAGCCTGTATGAACGGCTGGGGTAATCTGTTCCTGACCGTGGCCCCGGATGGCACCGCACTGCCGTGCCACAGCGCCCGTTTGCTGCCCATCGACTTTCCCAATGTCCGAGACATGGATCTGCAAAACATCTGGTACGACAGCCCGGGGTTCAACCACTACCGCGGCGACACCTGGATGCCCGAGCCTTGCCGTTCCTGCGATGAGAAGGAGAAGGACTTCGGTGGCTGTCGCTGTCAGGCCTATCTTTTGACGGGCAAAGCGGATAACGCAGATCCAGTATGCAGCAAATCGTCGTATCATGATCGAATACTGGCAGCGAGGAAAGCTGCCGATCATGCCACGGCCGGCCTGACTGAACTGGTATATCGAAATGCGGATAATTCACGGCTTTTCTTCCGGGGTTAACAACTCCGCCATCAAGCCTGCACTGGTCGGCCATCACCACGACAAAACGGTACTGAGTGCCTACGAGGCCTGCTCGGCGCATGTCCAGCGTGGGGAACTTGCGGTGGCCCCGGCGGGTGTGTTCTGGCTGGAGACGGATCCGGCACGCGGCTGCAATACGCTCTGGCACCTTTCCGATCAGGGGCCTGTTCGCCTTGGACCTGATGATCTTGGCATCCGCAGCCGGGTAAATGGCTATGGTGGTGGCGCCCTGGCGGCTGCCGACAGCGGTGTGTTCGTGGTTGGCGAGGATCAACAGATACGGTTTGTCAGTCTGCCCGACGGCCAGTGCCACAACCTGACCGATGACCCCGGAGCGGCCTATGGTGGGTTGGTCGCTGACCAGTCCCGTCGACGGGTGCTCGCGGTACGGGAAGCAGAGGGCAAGCAGCAGCTGGTTGCCGTCTCCATGCTGGGCGAGCGTTCGGTGCTTCATTCCGGCCTGGATTTTTACAGCGCGCCGGCGGTCTCGGCCGATGGCAGTCAGGTTGCCTGGACCAGCTGGCAGTTGCCGGATATGCCCTGGCTGCGTTCACGGCTGTGGACCGCAAATTGCTCTGAAGATGGATTGCTGGATCAAGGCCGGGAATGGCCCACACCTTCTGAGGCGTCGGTACAGCAGCCGGTGTTCGATGGCAACCAACTCTGGGTTTTGTCAGACCACGGGGGTTGGTGGCAACCCTGGCATATTGATACTTCGGGCGAGGGCGCTTGGCACGCCACCGAATCGCCAGCCCGGGATCATGGCAACGCGCCCTGGCAGTTGGGTGAATCCCACCACTGCCCGACAGGCAGTGGCAGTTGGGCCCGGGTTCGTTACTGCAATGGGACCGGCGAGCTCTGGCTAAGCTCCGGCGAAACGGGTGAAGCAATCCGGGTTGCCCGGGGCTTTGGCGACTTCCGATGTCTGCAGTCGGCTGGCGAGCATCTTTACTGCATCGGGCGAGCCGCCACCCGCCTGGACGCGGTCCTCCAGATTGATCTCGAGACCGGCCAGGCCCGCACCATTGCCGGGGGCGAGGAGGCCATGCCAGAGCCGCGGGCGGCACTGCCGCTGGATATCGAGATTCCGGCTCTGAACCCGGGTGAAGCTTCTATCCACGGATTTTTCTACACTCCGAAGCTGGCCACGCCAGATGTCCCTCCACTGATTCTGATTGCTCACGGAGGACCCACTTCGGCGGCCTATCCGGTGTTCAATCCCCAGGTTCAGTACTGGTGTCAGCGGGGCTTTGCCGTCGCTGAAATCAACTATCGAGGCAGCACCGGCTTTGGTCGTGAGTTCCGCCTGGCCCTGGAAGGTCGGTGGGGTGACGTGGATGTCGCGGATATGGAACGGGCGGCAGACCACCTTGCCTCCTTCGGCCTGGCTGATGGGAGACGGGTGTTTATCCAGGGTCGCAGCTCCGGGGGTTACACGGCCCTGATGGCGATGATCCGGAGCAGGCGTTTCACCGCTGGCGCGAGCATGTTCGGCGTAACGGATCCCATGCGTTTACGGGCCATGACCCATCGGTTTGAATC
This sequence comes from Marinobacter sp. UBA2498, assembly GCF_002341575.1. Classification (NCBI taxonomy): domain Bacteria; kingdom Pseudomonadati; phylum Pseudomonadota; class Gammaproteobacteria; order Pseudomonadales; family Marinobacteraceae; genus Marinobacter; species Marinobacter sp. UBA2498. Next base: position 8,058 of record NZ_DDOI01000149.1, read on the forward strand.
CGGTTATCTGGATTGGCTACTGGGGTCGCCAGAAAAATACCCGGAGCGGTGGCAGGAGAGAACGCCCCTGTTGCACGCCGAACGCATTACCGCGCCCATGATCTTTTTCCAGGGCGGACAGGACCGGGTTGTGGTGCCTGAGCAGACCCGGGCAATGACCGAGGCCATGAAAGCCGCGGGCAGGGCGCCGGAGCTGCACTGGTTTGAAGACGAGGGGCATGGTTTCCGGCGACAGGCCAACCAGGCAGGTATGCTCGAATGGATGTTCAGCTTCTACCGAAAGCATAGCCAAAAGGCCAATGATCAGGCGGAGAACTTGAGTTAAACTCTCGGCTATTCCTATAACAACAAACGGTCGAGTGCAGTCTGATGAGTCACGATATATCCAGCTTGCGAAAGTTTGTCTCACCGGAAATCGTATTTGGTGCCGGCTCCCGGAAGTCCGTGGCCAACTTCGCCAGTAATTTCGGTGCCCGGCATGTCTTTCTGGTGTCCGATCCGGGTGTGGCTGCCGCCGGTTGGGTCGATGAGATCGTGACGCTGCTGACCGATGCAGGTATCCGCTCCACCGTTTATACCGGTGTTTCACCAAACCCCAAGGTGGATGAGGTGATGACCGGGGCCGAGCTCTACAAATCCAGTGAATGTGATGTCATTGTCGCCATCGGTGGCGGCAGCCCCATGGACTGCGCCAAGGGCATCGGTATCGTGGCCACTCACGGTCGCAGCATCCTGGAGTTCGAGGGCGTCGATACCATCACCAACCCGTCACCGCCTCTGATACTGATTCCCACCACGGCAGGTACCTCGGCGGATGTGTCCCAGTTTGCGATCATTTCCGACCCCAACCGCCGGTTCAAATTCTCGATCATCAGCAAGGCCGTAGTGCCGGATGTTTCCCTGATCGATCCGGAAGTTACCGAGACCATGGATGCCTACCTCACCGCCTGCACCGGGGTGGATGCCCTGGTGCATGCCATTGAGGCTTACGTGTCGACTGGCAGCGGCCCGCTGACCGATACCCATGCCCTGGAGGCAATCCGGTTAATCAACCGGAATCTCGAGCCGCTGGTGGACAACACGGCAGATCCCTATCTCCGGGAGCAGATCATGCTGGCCTCCATGCAGGCGGGGCTGGCCTTCTCCAATGCCATTCTCGGGGCAGTACACGCCATGTCCCATAGCCTGGGTGGTTTCCTGGATTTGCCCCATGGTCTGTGTAATGCGCTGCTGCTGGAGCACGTGGTGGCTTACAACTTCCAGTCTGCCGAAGATCGTTTCCGCCGCGTTGCCGAAGCCATGGATATCGATACCCGTGGAATGGCCAAGCCGGAAATCAAAAAACGGTTAATGAACCGCATTGTAGAGCTCAAGCGTCGGGTTGGGCTGGAGGCGCGTCTCGCCCAGCTGGGTGTTTCGGTGTCCGACATTCCCCACCTGTCCGGCTTTGCGTTGCAGGACCCGTGCATTCTCACCAACCCCCGGAAGTCGTCGCTGCGGGATGTCCAGGTTGTCTATGAAGAAGCCCTCTGACAGCAAGGATGGCGAACAGGACAGTAGCTACGGAATTGGCGATCTTCTCGGGCTGGGCAGCCAGTCCGTCCGCAAGAACTATTACCCGGCTCTGCAGGAACGCATTGACGAGCTGGAGCAGGAACGCAACCGCTACAAATGGCTTTTCGAGAACGCGCTGCACGGTATCTTCCAGGCCAACCTGCGGGGCGGCTTTCTGGCCTGCAACCCGGCGATGGCGAGAATCTGCGGTTATGACAGCCCCGAGGCGCTCACGGAAAAGGTCATCCGGCTCCGTGAACAGTTGTTCTGCAGTTCCAGTGAATTCGATGCCATACGTCAGGAGCTTCTCGACGAGGGCAGTCTGAGTGCCCGGGAAACCCGTTTCCAGCGTGCTGATCGCACGCCGGTCCACGTTGCTGTCACCCTGCTGCGACGCCCGGACCTCGGACCGGAAGTGGTGGAAGCCTTCGTTGCCGACATTACCGAGCGAGTGTTGGCCCGGCAGAAACTGGAGCAGTTGAACGCCACCCTCGAGCGGCGCGTGGAAGAGCGGACCGAAGCACTGCAGAATGCCAATGTGGGCCTGCGCTACCAGATTGAGGAGCGCGAGAAGGTTGAGCGCGAGCTCTTTGTTGCCATGGAAGCCGCCAAAGAGGCCAACCGCAGCAAGGATAAATATCTCGCGGCGGCCAGCCATGACCTGCTCCAGCCCCTGAATGCAGCCCGGCTGATGATATCCGCGCTCCAGGACAGCACGCTGCCGGAACAGGAAACCCGCATGGTGCACCAGGTACATCGGGCTCTGGAGGGCGCCGAAGACCTGCTGGCGGACCTGCTGGATATCTCCAAGCTCGACCAGCAGGCAATGAAGCCTGATCTGGTTTATACCGATGTGGCCGCCCTGGCCAGATCCCTCGGGGAGGAGTTCGAGGCCGTTGCCAGCAATGCCGGCCTCGGGTTCCGGGTACGCACCATTCCGGCGATGGTGCGAACAGATCAGCGCATGCTGACCCGTATCCTCCGAAATCTTCTCAGCAATGCCTTCCGGTACACCCGCAAGGGCGGTGTTGTCATGGCGTTGAGATCCCGCGGCGACCGTCTGCGGATTGAAGTCTGGGATACCGGTGTTGGCATCGAGGAAGACAAGCTGCGGGACATTTTCACCGAGTTTCACCAGCTGTTGCCCCAGGGCACCGGCGGCCGGCAGGGTGTGGGCCTGGGGCTGGCCATCGTGGAACGGATGGTTCGGGTGCTGGGGTACGACATTGATGTGTCATCACGGCCCGGTCGTGGCTCCCGCTTCGTGCTGACCCTGCCGCTTGAACCCGCTCAGGCCAGACCGGATATGGCCCGTACAGATTCGCTCCAGAATTTCGCCGATGGCTTTGATGGTGTGCCGGTGCTGGTGATCGACAACGAGCCGGCGGTGTTGGAGAGCATGCAGTTGCTGCTGGAGCGTTGGGGCTGTGATGTGCTCACAGCCGCAAGCAAGGCAGAGGCCGTGGAGGCTCTCGAGCAAACCGGCCAGATACCGGCCCTTATCCTTGCGGACTATCACCTGAACAATGAGCGAACCGGTTACGATGCAGTTCACGGGGTTCGCCGCCACCTTGGTCGTGATATTCCCGCCGCCATCATTACCGCAGATCGCAGCGATGACACCCGCAAGATACTGCGCGCCCAGTACCTGCCAATACTGAACAAGCCGGTGAAACCCAACCGGCTCAGGGCCCTGATGACCAGCCTGCTGACCTCTGCCTCGGCGTGACCCCTTCTCGCCCGTCCTGTAAGACCTTCTTACATACACTCTGAAGCCCTTCGCGAAATACTCCCTCAACCGGTCTCCGATACCGGCAGGTTTCAAACATCTGAGGGAGTAACAGATGAAAACAACAACGATTGGCCGGAAAGCCGGCAGTGGATTTGGGCATTGGTGGCTGGCAATGATCGGCGCTGTGCTGTTGGCCGGTTGCGGCGGTGGGGGCGGCGAGACGGAGGTGTCCAGCCCCTCGGATTTCGAACCCCCGGCGGAGCCCGTGAACATAGGGGGCGATGCCGAGCTTTATGATCCCGAGCGGCTGATTGATGTGTCGGTCTCCATGAGCTCCGCCGATTTCAGCAAACTGAAATCGGAAGCCCGAACCCTGGCCAGCACCGACCGGGAATGTGTGCCCGAGTTCGAATACACGGAATTCACGGCCAGCGTCACCATCGACGGTGACCGTATGGACCGGGTGATCGTGCGCAAGAAGGGCTACATGGGCTCCCTGAGCCCCAGTATCCCCTCTCTCAAGCTGGACTTTAACGATCTCTGGCCTGGCCGCACCTATCAGAACATGACCCGGATGACCCTGAACAATAACCGCCAGGACCCCTCCAATGCCCGCCAGTGCATGGCCTATGACCAGTTTCGGCAGGCCGGGCTCGCGGCGCCGAAATGCAATTACGCCAGAGTGTCTGTTAATGGCGAGGATCTGGGTGTGTTTACCAATGTCGAGCCTATCAAGAAGCCCTTTCTGGCACGGGTATTCGGGGACGACGACGGTAACCAGTACGAAGCCCAAACGGCGGACTTCGGTACCTGGCTGAGCGAACGTTTCGAGAAAAAGACCAACGAAAAAGAAAACGACCGGACTGACCTGCAGGCCGTTACCGATGCTCTGGACTTGCCCGATGAGCAGATGGTGAATGTATTGCCGCAGCTGGTGGATGTGGATGAATTTATCCGGTTCTGGGCGGTGGAAACCCTGTTGGGCGCCTGGGATTCCGCCACTGGCAACGCCAACAATTTCCACATCTATCGGGATCCCGGAGACGGCCTGTTCCATTTTATTCCCTGGGGCGCTGATACGGCCTTTCGTGGGGCGCATCCCCTGAAGCCGCTCACGGGGGTGCTATACCGCAACTTCTCGCTGGCGGACCGGCTTTTCAGCATTCCCGAGTACCGGGCGCGCTATGAGGCCGAGCTTGAAGACCTGCTGGCCACCCAGTGGGATGAGGCCGATTTGCTGGCGGAAGTGGAGCGGATACGTGAACTCACCGGCACCAGCGCGGAGGCGACTGCCAGCCTGAATGCCTTCATTGGTGGCCGCGGCGTGGCCGGTGATGACGATTTCCGGCCTGCCCGCCGAGCTGTTATTGAACAGGCCATCGCCGAGGAGACGCCCTCCGGGGAAGTGTACCGGCTTGCGGACACGCAACCGGATTGCAGCGTGCCGGCGACAACCAGCCTGACCGGCACCATCAAGTCCGAGGACGGTGCCGACACAGGTGCCTTCCGCTTCACGCTGCCCGGAGGTCGGGCGGTGAACGCGAGCCTGACTTTTGCCGCCTTCGAGGTGGACAGCCTGGTTTACTCGGTTGATCGCGAATCAAAGCCGGCGGTGATCAGCCTCCTGCTGATTGGCGCGGATATCAACGACAACTTCACGCCCTATGTGCTGCAACTGTTTATCGAGGCATCCGATTACGTGCCGGGCACACACGAGTTCCATGGCTTTGCCACCAACGCTCTGTTGTTTGAGGTGGATGAAAGCCAGCCCGGGGATGTGCGCACCCTGGCCCTTGGCGCAGAGGGCAGTATTACTGTCATCGGGGTGGGATCCGGGGCCAGTGAGGGCGACGTGGAACTGAGCCTGAACGCCACCCTGGAATACGATTCGGCGATTCGATGAACATGGCTGTCGCCAGCCCGCTGGAAGGATTCCGCGGGCATTGTCTGGCCGAACAGATGCAGGCCCGTTTGATGAATCGGGTCGACACCAAGTTTCTGGTGCCTGCATACCTGCTGGATGCCTGTCTGCGTGGATTGGAGCACCATTACTCCATCCTGGAGATCGACGGGCGCCGGCGGTTCACCTACGACACCCTGTATTTCGATACACCGGAACGCCAGCTTTACCTGGATCACCACAACGGCAAGTTGAACCGGTTCAAGCTCCGTATCCGGCACTACCGTGAAACCGGGGACAGCTTCCTGGAGGTCAAGAAAAAGAACAACAGGGAGAGAACCATCAAGAACCGTTTGCCGCTGACATCGCAAACCGTTGCGAGCAGCCGGGTGGTCCCTTTCCTTGAAGAGCAATTGGGCCGACCGGTGGCAGGGATGCTGCCGGCTCTTTTTGTCGGCTACCGCCGGATGACCTTCATGAGCGCACGGGGGACCGAGCGTATTACGGTGGATACAGGGCTGGGTTTTCACTCGGCCGACCGTCGCAGCGGTCTGTGCCTGCCTGATGTTGCCGTTTTCGAGGTCAAGTACGATCGCAAGGTCCCATATTCCCCTTTCCTGGAACGTCTTGGTCAGCTCGGCTGCCGCCCCGTGCAGTTCAGCAAATACTGCATCGGCACAAGCCTGTTGTTCGGCCACGAATGCAAAACCAATCGCTTCAAACCGCTGTTAAGGAGACTTCATGGAATCTGCTGTTGATGTCCATTTTGCGATCCGGCTTTTGATCAATACCGCCTCCGTGTTTGTGCTGATTCGCTGCTACTACGCGTTTTCCCGTCACCGGGAGAATGCCGCCTCGTTCATTCTTTTTGGTGTCGGCGTTTTCCTGGTGACCGCATTGCTGCATTCGGTCACCGTCACCATGGGCTTTGCCTTCGGTCTGTTCGCCGTTTTCTCGATGCTCCGGTACCGAACCGAAGCCCTGGGCATAAAGGAAATGACCTACCTGTTTCTGGTGATCGCCATGGCCCTGCTGGCAGCAGTTGGCAACATGCACCACCTGGAGCTGGTGTTTCTGAACCTGCTGGTCATTGTTCTGGCGCTGGTGCTCGAAACCCGTGTGCTTTTGCCGCGACACAGTGAGAGAGAGGTGGAGTACGAAAAGATAGAGAACGTTCACCGGGACCGCCGGGAGTTGCTCATTGCGGACCTGCGAGAGCGCACCGGTCTGGATGTGTTCCGGGTGGATGTGGTGTCTGTCAGCTATCTGAGGGACACCGCCATGCTACGTATGCACTTTCGTCAGGAGGCCGATCATGCTCGCTGAGCTGAAATGGGCGTGGCTGGTGATCGGTCTGACACTGGCGTTCATGTTACAGCCTCTGCTCGCTGTGGCTTCCCCTGTCGAGGCAGAATTGGGTGGTTACGTCGCCGCCGGTGTTGACCATTACGGGTCATTTTATGATGAAGACGGTGGGCACAGCACAACCCGGGGCGTCCTGAGAAACGCGAAACTTGAACTGGAGCTGGCCTTGGGCAAGCGCTGGGAAGCAGAGCTGGATGGCAGTTATAAGATTGAAGGTGACAAGAAAGAGCTGGATCTGGGCGATGCCTATCTCCTGTATGACGGGGAAAGCCGTTTCGAGGCTCAAATTGGGCGCTTCAAGGAGCCTTTCGGCCTGGAACGCCTCGCCAGCTACACCAGCCTGAACACCAGCGAGCGTTCTCTGGTGACCTCGGCGTTCGCACCGGGGCGTTCCATCGGTGTTATGGCGGGG